>CALFBL010000318.1 GCA_937951695.1 uncultured Granulosicoccaceae bacterium
CTGTGCGCTCGCATGGCGATCGCTTCCGCAGGATCGATCCAATCGACTGGCCAGGGGGCTAATTTACGCATTTCATTCACAAGAAAGGGATAGTGAGTACACCCCAGTACCACGATATCAGTGTGCTGGCCCTTCGATTCAACAAAACACGGGCTGAGCTCGTGCCAAAGTTGTTGGTGATCGATTTCGCGGCAATGCATGTAATGCTCGGCCAAAGGTGCAAGGCCTGTACACGGCACCAGATTAATCTCTAAATGCGCTGCGTGCTCCTGCACAAGCTGTTGGGTGTAGCGCCGCTTGATGGTGCCGGGAGTGGCAATCACCGACACGAGCCCGGATACGGTGCGTTCCGCAGCGGGTTTAATCGCGGGCACAGTTCCCACGAAAGGAATATCAAACGCTTTTCGCAGCGAAGGCATGATTAAGGTAGAAGCTGTATTGCAGGCAACAATCGCTAATTCAATATCGTGCAGCGCCATGTAATGGCTAAACAATCTTATTAACCGTTCAACCAAGGCCTCTTCTGGCCATTCGCCATAAGGGAAACCGCCATCATCGCCGATGTAAACAATTTGTTTGGTTGGCATGACCGCGCGAACCTCACGCAAAATCGTTAAACCACCAACTCCAGAATCCACCACCAAAATGGCCACGAACGACGCCCGCTGAAGAGTTTCCCAAACGGTAGCAGATATTGACGGTGCATTGACGTGCCGATTACTTCATGAGTGCTGTGGCCGCGTCGGCGTCGAGCGGTTCAGGTCGATCACAGCGCGTGCTCACGCGAACGGCCTGCCCGGATTCTCCCGCCGCAAGGATGGACGTCATAACATCCACTACGTGATGCGCGAATTCGGCCGAACACCGGTGGGGGCGACCGGCTTGTATTGCCATGGCCATGTCGGATAAACCGGCACCGCGATAGTTGGCTCGTTCATTGTCGTCCTGGTTGTTAACTGAAAACGGGTGATTCCAGTTTGGCAATGCCGCATTCTCACCTTTCGCGGTTAAGCGTACATCGCCACCGAAGAAATTCGGATCGGGCAAAAACACGCTGCCCATTTCACCGTACAGCTCCATATGTCCATGACTGTGCGACCAGACATCCCACGAGGTGATCAAGGTTATTTGCGCACCACTGACAAAGCGCAGCAAGGCGTGGATGGTGGTGGGTGTTTTTACCGGGATCACTTCGCCTTCTCGCGGGCCGTTGCCGATGGTTCGGGTTGTTGTGGGAGAATCACTCAATGCCATCACACTCTCAACCGGCCCGATTAACTGCACCAGGTTAGAGATGTAGTACGGACCGATATCCAGCACGGGGCCTGCACCGGGCAAAAAGAAAAAGTCCGGGTTCGGATGCCAGTCTTCCATGCCATGACCTTGCACCACAGCCGTGCCCGATAAAATCTTCCCGCACGCACCCTCATCGATTAAATGCCGCACCAACTGGTGCGAGCCCCCCAAAAACGTATCCGGGGCGGATCCTATGCGCAAACCCCTCGCCGCGGCGTGTTGCAACAAATCTTCGCCTTGCGCTTTACTCAACACGAACGGCTTTTCTGAATAGACGTGCTTTCCCGCATCGAGTATTTTCGAGGCTATTTCATAATGCGCGGCGGGGATGGTGAGATTGACAACGATATCGATGTCTTCGCGCACCAGGAGTTCATCGACTGCAACCGCATCGATTCCGAATTCATCGGCGCGAACTTTCGCCGCCGCCAAATCAATGTCAGCACAGGCGCGAACCTCTATACCCTTAAACAGAGGACCCAGCTGCATATACGCTGTTGAAATATTGCCGCAACCAATAATGCCGACGCCGAGTGTGTTTATCATGAGCGCAAGCCTACTCTAGTGGTAAGAATTGTATACATGGGTAGGTTGACCTAGTAGCTGGAAAAGTTCGCGAAGCTAACGGATGCAAAACGTTGCACATCAGACGGATTGTCGTGTTCCATGATGGCGTGTGCATCAGGCGCAACCTGCCGAACACTGAACATTAACGATTTCCAATTGATAGTACCCTCTCCCACATCGGCCCATCCGTCCTCGTCTGTATTGTTCCCCGCCGGCGCAAGATCTTTAACATGCACGGCACTGATTCTCGACCCCCACGTCTCCACCCATTCAGCTGGATCCGCTTTCGCCACGGCTACCCAGGCTAAGTCAGCCTCCCACGAAACGTAGGGTGCTTCGGTCAATATCACATCCAATGGCACACTCCCATCGGGCAATGCCTCCAGTTCAAAATCGTGGTTATGCCAGGCAAGGCTGTAGCCTTCGCCATTCAGTTGTTCGTATAATTTATTCAATCGCTGGGCGATGGATTGATAGCCTTCGACATTTTTCGGACGATCTTCCTCGGCCAAATACGGCACCACCACGTCTGCGACACCCAACGTCTTGGCGATTGACATCTGTGCTTCGAAATTGGATTCCAAATCCGACAAGGCAAAATGGCCCGATGGCATTCGAATGCCTACGTCATCCATCGCAGCTCGATAGGCAATAGGATCGGTATAAACGCCAGCAAAACCCTCTACCTCTGTATATCCAATGCCAGCAAGTGTTTTTAAAAACTCATGCTGCCCGGGCAAACTTCTCGCAGAATACAATTGAAACGACACATTCATTAACTTTGCTCTTTGTGCTTTGTGCTTTGTGCTTTGTGCTTTGTGCTTTGTGCTTTGTGCTTTGTGCTTTGTGCTTTGTGCTTCAGTTTGCTATACGCGCACTTCATTGTCGACATCAAACAGCGATGCCCGTGCGACATTAAAACCCACGGTAACCGTATCACCGTGTTTCATATCGGTTTGACCTTCAATTCGAAACCGGAATGGCTCGCCCGCCAGTGTTGTCCAAACCAAAGTATCTGAACCCATGGGCTCAACGATATCCACCACCACTTGCGCATTAAAATCACAGCTCTTCGCCTGCTCAGCAACACAGACGTGTTCTGGCCGGATACCGAACCAGGCACCACCGCTGTATTGGGCCTTGAAATCATAACCAACAAGATCAACAGTTTTCTCGCCCAGTGTGAATGCGTTATTGGTGATGTCTCCGCGAAAAAAATTCATCGACGGTGAACCAATGAAATCGGCGACGTATTTATTGCACGGTTTTGAATAGATGGTGTTTGGATCGGCTAGTTGCTGCATCACGCCATCTTTCATGATGGCGATGCGATCAGCCAGAGTCATCGCTTCTACCTGATCGTGTGTTACGTAGATCATGGTGTTGCCCAGTTGTTGATGCAACCGTTTTAGTTCCACGCGCAAATCCGTTCTTAATTTCGCATCCAGATTGGACAAAGGCTCGTCGAATAAGAAAACATCCACGTCTCTTACCAACGCACGGCCTATAGCGACACGCTGGCGTTGTCCACCGGACAAAGCCGCAGGCTTACGTTTCAATAAAGGCTCAATCTGCAGCACTTCGGCCGCCCGCGCCACTCGCTCTTTAATCTCTGCCTTGGCCATGCGCTGGTTTTTTAGTCCGAACGATAGATTACCCTTCACCGTCATTTGCGGGTACAACGCATAACTTTGAAACACCATGCCGATACCGCGCTCACTGGGCTGAGCCCAGGTAACGTTCTTACCCTGAATGAATATTTGCCCTTCCGTGACGTCTAACAACCCTGCAATGCAGTTCAGCAACGTGGATTTCCCGCAGCCCGATGAGCCAAGCAGTACCAGAAACTCGCCTTGATAGATATCCAGATTCAATCGGTTCAGCACATTGACCGAACCGAACGATAACCCGAGGTCTCTGATTGCGACAGAGGTTTTTTGCGTATTCATAGCTACGAGTTACCCTTTGACAGCGCCGGCAGCGATCCCGCGGACAAACAATTTCCCGGAGACGAAATATAAGATTAGTGGGACAGCTCCGGTGAGAAGGGTGGCGGCCATATTCACGTTGTACTCTTTGATTCCCTGCACCGAATTAACAATATTGTTTAACTGCACCGTCATCGGATAGGTATCGGGCTTGGTGTAGATCACGCCGAACAGAAAGTCATTCCAGATACCAGTGACTTGCAATATCAGCGCTACTACAAAAATTGGTAACGACATCGGCACCATGATTTTAAAGTATATGGTCCAGAACCCGGCGCCATCGACCCGCGCGGCTTTATGCAAATCTTCCGGGATAGAGGCAAAGTAATTTCGAAACAGCAGCGTCAGTATCGGCATCCCAAACACGGTGTGCACGAGCACCAAGCCCCAGATTGAACCCATTAGCTTGAGTTCTCTCAGGATAATCACGAGAGGGTACAGCATAGTCTGGTACGGAATGAAGGCACCAATAATCAATATACCGAAGAAAAGTTCAGAGCCCTTGAAGCGCCACCTTGCCAAGGCGTAGCCATTGACGGAAGCGATGACGATGGACAGCACACAAGAGGGAATCAAAATTCTCACCGAATTCCAAAAACCGCGGCTCAGCCCATCGCAGTTTATGCCGGTACAGGCTTGCGACCACGCTTTGACCCACGGTTGATACGTGATCTCCATCGGCGGTGCAAAAATGTTTCCCATACGTATTTCGGGCATACCCTTCAGGGAGGTCACCACCATCACGTACAGCGGCAATAGGTAGTACATCGAGACGATAATCAAGGTGCCATACAACATGATGTTGGTTCTGCAGAGCACCTTCTTGGGTTTTGGGCCAGAAGGCTCTGCGAGATGGGTATCAGACACGTTTCTTACCTCCAAATTCGAGGTAAGCCCACGGAATCAGAATAATGGCAACGGACACCAACATCATGCTTGACGCGGCAAACCCCTGCCCGAGATTCTGCGCACGAAACATGTAATTAATAACGTACTTTGCCGGCACTTCGGAGGCTATCCCCGGGCCACCGTTGGTAAGGGCGACGACCAGATCGTAGAGTTTTATGATGGAGCTTGCGATAATCACCAGGGCGGTTACAAACACCGGCTTCATCATGGGTATCACCACCCGCAAATAGGTTTTTACGGTGCCTATGCCGTCAACTCGCGCGGCTTTCCAGATATCTTCATCGATGCCACGTAAACCCGCCAGCATGATCACCATGACAAGTCCTGTTCCTTGCCACAACCCAGCAATAAGAACACCGAACATGACGTTGTCTCTGTCGTTCAGCGGATTAAAATCAAAGCTCTCCCAACCCATGCCCTGCACAACGTGCTCTATGCCTAAATCGGGGTTCAGCAACCATTGCCAGGCTACGCCTGTCACAATAAAACTCAAGGCAAACGGATACAGGAAGATCGTTCTGAATATATTTTCACCGCGGATTTTTCTATCCAGCAATGCCGCGAGGCAGAACCCCATCACCATGGCAAAGATCAGGAAAAAAATTCCGTAGAGCGCCAAATTTTCAATCGACACCATCCAGCGTCTGGCACCCCACAGCCGTTCATATTGATCCAGGCCCACAAAATTCAATCGGGGAAGCAACTTGGAATCGGTAAAAGAGTAAAT
>CALFBL010000319.1 GCA_937951695.1 uncultured Granulosicoccaceae bacterium
CGCGCGCGCATGTGGTTGTGGATCAAATCAAGGCTACCATGCAGGAAGTCAGAAACCATCTTCCATCATCCCCTGCCAAAGTTGGTCCCTTGTCTGATATTCACAAACTCAAGTTTGGTGAAACAATTGCACAATCCATCACTGATCAGCGCAGCGGTAACAAAACCCCATCGAACCTTGGTTGGTTTTTGTGCAGGAAAGTGGAATTGTCCTGACCCGTTGAATCTTCGGCTCACAACGCCTTGGCCCGCTCACGTAATAAAAACTTCTGAATCTTTCCCGTCGAGGTTTTTGGTAACTCCGTAAACACAATGGTTTTTGGGCATTTGAAATTTGCCATATGCTCCTGGCACCAGGCGATGAGGGTGGCTTCATCCACAGACGCTCCGTCTCTGGGCGTAACAAACGCACAAGGGGTCTCACCCCAGTAATCATCGGGCCTGGCGGCAACAGCAGCTTCCGCCACATCCGGGTGACGGTACAGCGTGTCTTCAATTTCAATGGAGGAGATATTTTCACCACCTGAGATAATGATGTCTTTGGCACGATCGAGTATGCGTAGATAGCCGTCATCATCCATTACAGCAAGATCACCACTGTGAAACCATCCCCCGGCAAACGCCTCGTGTGTAGCGGCTTCGTTTTTGTAGTAGCCGCGCATTACGATGTTGCCGCGAAACATCACTTCCCCGATGGTTTGCCCATCGCGTGGCACAGGCCGCATCGTCTCAGGGTCGATGACGTCCAGCCCTTCCAGCACTTGATAACGCACACCCTGGCGGGCTTTTTTTGTCGCGCGTTCATCGCTGGGAAGCTTGTCCCATTCGTGGTGCCAGGCGCACATGGCGGCGGGGCCATAGGTTTCGGTCAATCCATAGACATGGGTGACATCAAAGCCCAAGTTTTCAATTTTTTCCAGCACGCTTGCCGGTGGTGGGGCCGCGGCTGTCATTACTTTAACAGGATTGGGTAAAGGCCTGGTGTGTTCTGCGACGTGGTTGATTACCATGTTCAACACCACCGGAGCGCCACAAAAGTGCGTCACTCCGTGTTCGCGAATGCCTTTGTAGATGGCTTGGGCCGTAACCTGGCGCGTGCATACACTGGTGCCGGCAACCGCTGCCAACGACCAAGGAAAACACCAACCGTTGCAATGAAACATTGGCAGCGTCCAAAGATAGGTAGGGTGTGCCGGTAAGTTCCAGCCGGTGATGTTGCTCAAGGCATTCAGGTAAGCACCGCGATGGTGGTACACAACCCCTTTGGGCTTGCCGGTGGTACCTGAGGTGTAACTTAATGAGATCGATTCCCAATCGCTTTGGGCGTGGTAATAATCGTGCTGCTCATCGCCATCGGTTATCAACTGCTCATAGTTGGTCTCAGAGATCGCCTCGCCTTGTACCGTAGAGTCGTGTATGTCGATCAGCATCGGCTGAGTCTTTAAGCCCTGCAGCGCGGTGCGCACCAGCGCCGTTGATGCGCGATCAACAAATACCCACTTCGCGCCGCCGTGATCAAGTATGTAGCTGATCGTGTCAGCTTCCAGCCGAGTGTTGATGGCATTGAGTGTAGCGCCAGCCATCGCTGCTGCGTAATGCAATTCAAACAACTCAGGAATGTTCGGCGCGATAACCGCCACAACATCTCCGGTTGTGATGCCTCGTGCGTTCATCGACGCTGACAAGCAGATGCAGCGTTGGTAAACCTGTTGCCAGCTGCGGGTGTGGTTTTCGTAGCGCACCGCAACATGATCGGGGTACACCTCGGCGCTGCGTCTCAGGAAACTGATCGGAGTCAGTGGCGTGTAGTTCGCTGGGTGCGCCGCTAGTGGGTGACCTTGATCCCCTGGCTGCGTGGCGTTTGGATAGTCAATCATGTCTGGCTCGAGTGGGCTGAGCGTGGGAGTGGAATAGACATAGTACGCCATTCAGCCTACTGTTCTGAACCGATTAAAGCCAATAGACGGATTCGTACGATGCCTTCGAAAAAATCATCTGATGGGTCTAACGGCCCATTGTCCGGATTAAAAGTGGTCGAATTGGGTCAGTTGGTGGCGGGACCCACAGCGGGGCAGATGCTGGCCTACTACGGGGCGGACCTGGTCAAGGTAGAACCACCGGATCGTGGCGACCCTTTACGTTCTTGGCGTACGCTGGACGACACCGGTGAATCGTACTGGTGGCACAGCATCGCTCGAAACAAACGCTCGATCGCATTAAACCTGAACTCTGCCGGGGGGCAGGAACTCGCCGGTGCGCTGATTGATAAAGCCGATGTGGTCGTGGAGAATTTCCGGGCGGGCAAAATGGAGACTTGGGGTTTGGGTCCGAGCGCGTTCACCGCCTCCAACCCCGAGCTTATTTACACCAGAGTATCCGGTTACGGTCAAACGGGCCCTTATAAGGATCGCTTAGGGTTTGCTTCAGCTTGCGAGGGGGTTGCAGGTTTTCGCTACATCAACGGATATCCGGGTGAGGTGCCCGCCCGACCCAACATCAGTCTTGGGGATACCCTAGCAGGTCTGCACGCTGTGATCGGTACCTTACTTGGGTTACAGGGGCGGGAGCGGCTGAATTGTGGAGGGCAATGTGTGGATGTGTCCATCGTTGAATCGGTTTTCAGCATCATGGAAGGCATCTATCCTGAATACGCTGGTGCAGGTGTGCAACGTGAGCCCTCAGGATCGACCATCACTGGCATCGTGCCGACTAACACCTATCGTTGCACTGACGGACGATTTGTGGTGATCGGTGGTAATGGGGATTCCATCTTCAAACGTTTAATGCGCATCGCTGGCAGAGACGATCTGGCAAACGATGAGCGCCTGGCCACCAATCCCGGTCGGGTTGAGCATGAACGCCTGATCGATTCGGCCCTGCAAGCCTGGACTGGCTCATTGGACGCAGCGGTCGTGTTAGATCAACTCGCCCAGGCAGAGGTGCCCGCCGGAGCCATCAATTCGATCGCTGATATCGCACAGGATCCGCACTTCATGGCACGAGAGACCTTCGAAGAGGTGTTGGTACGAGGGCAAGCACGACGCATCCCGGCGCTGCACCCAAAGCTATCCGATACCCCCGGTCGTTCACGCAGCGGTGGGCCGGCCCTCGGGCAGCATACCGATGAAGTGTTGCGCGAGTGGTTGAGCGCCAGCGAAGATTCGCTTATCCAGTGGCGTAAAGCCGGGGTTATTGCCTAGATTATGACAGCCCCGGCGAATTGCTAGGAAACTGATAAAGGATCGAGGTGGGGCTGTCGATAATCGTTGCAGACAATTGCAATTATGTTGTCAAATTTCTCATAGAGCGCGATTTAGTACGAATCGGTTCACATAAAAACTCGTTTCATCAAGAGTGATTTGGATATGCAACGGCTAAGCAGCGTGATGCAGTGCGCGGTTTCGACCATTAAACGGCAGTTTTTTTTGACTGCAACGTCTGGGCTTAGCTTCGCAGGTTTGCATCTTTCAGGTGAGCATTCATTGGGTTGGCTGAGAGAGGATGTTGAACCCACCGGTGAACGTCGGCTGTGTGAAGACCGGCTAGCGTTGCGCGCTCTTGAGGCCGAGGTCTATGCCTTAAACGATCAGTTCGAGACCGAAATCCGACAGGTTGGGGGGCGACGCTATGAATATCAATCTTGATGTCAACACCTTACAATCCATCTCGGCTTTGCAACGACCTAATAAACCCGATCTTCTAGAGCGTGTGACTGCATTATTTGAATCCGAGTCTCCGAAGTGCGTCGCGCAGGTGCTTGATGGCGTCGCTGCAAAAGACCTGGAAATGATCCGCACCGGATCGCATACGCTTAAATCGATCAGCGCCAACCTTGGTGCTATGGCGTTGTCGGCTCGCTGCAGCGACATCGAGCACGCTGCCCGCACCGACGACTTGGCGACCTGCGAGGAGTTAATTCAGGATCTTAATGCAGAGTTTGAAGCCACTGTTGCAGGCATTCGCCAGTTTCTCCAGCACGCTGCTTAATGGGTGAACCGGTGTACATAAACACGGAGGCTCGAAGTCCAGATGGCTTCCAGAAAACCTACCTGGTACTGCATGTTGATGACGACGTTGCCAGCCTAATCATGGCCGAAGGTGCCTTGGAGGCAGCCGGATTCGAGGTGGTGCAAGCGCAGAACGGGGCCGAAGCGGTCCAAAAATATATCGATTACGCACCCGATCTGATTATCATGGATGCGGTGATGCCTGTGATAGACGGATTTGATGCTATCGCTAGAATTCGTCAACTACCGACTGGTGAGCATGTGCCGATTCTGATGATCACCGGATTGGATGATCTTGAATCGATAACACGGGCCTACGATAAAGGGGCAACAGACTTTCTAACCAAGCCCATCAACTTCTTTACTTTACCCTATCGCATGCAATACATGCTGCGAGCAAAACTCACCGCGGACGAACTTCGTGCGAGCCAAAGCAAGCTTGATAGCGCACAGCGCATTGCTCGGTTGGGTCATTGGGAAAACGAACGAGCCTCGGATTGTTTTACTTGGTCGCGTGAATTTTCACGGGTAATGTCGTTGCCAGTACTGATTACGTGCGGAAAAATCAACGATATTCTGGCTAAGGTTATTGATAGTGATCGCGGCATGGTTCGCGAGCACATGCTGCGAGCGTTTGAGGAGCAGCGCTCGTTTAATATTGAATTCAATCTTGAACACGCAGACAGCGATACGTTGCGTACGATCAGAATGGAGGCAGAAGCTCACTTTGACGAGTTAGGCGTGTTCACCAATTTGCTGGGCACCGTACAGGATATTACTGAACATACCGATGCGCAAAAACAAATCCACAACCTGGCCTACTACGACCTCGTCACCGGATTGCCAAATCGGGCAAATTTATACGAACGCCTTGGGCAGGCACTAAAACTTGCACAGCGTGCTAAACACGAATTCGCGTTGCTGTTTCTGGATCTTGATCATTTTAAACAAGTTAACGACAGCCTTGGTCATGACGCGGGTGATGATTTGTTGCAACAAGTGTCGAGCCGATTGACTGAAATCGTTCGCGACACCGACGCGGTTGCGCGCAACGTTGATGAAAGTCACGACGAACTATCCGAACAACACAGTGTTGCCCGATTGGGTGGTGATGAATTTGTGGTGTTGCTCGGTTCCATCAATCGGGCAGACGATGCGGCACGGGTTGCCGAGCGAATCGCTTGCGCAATCGGTGAGCCGTACACGATCAATGACACGGTGGTAACGGTCACGACAACCATTGGTATCAGTGTTTTTCCTGCCGATGGAAACGATTCCGCAACCTTGATGAAGCACGCGGATGTTGCGATGTACCACGCCAAGGAGAAAGGGCGGAATGGTTTTCAGTTTTATTCACGGAAAATCCATCAAGCTGCGCTGGCACGATTTGCGATCGAAGCGGATTTGAAAAAAGCCATCGAAAACGAATCACTGACGCTGATGTTTCAGCCCAAAGTGTGTTTTTCCGACAATAAGGTGTCCGGTGTTGAGGCGTTGGTGCGATGGAATCATGAAACTTCCGGGCCTATCAGTCCGGCAGACTTCATACCCATTGCAGAAGAGACGGGGTTGATTCTGCCGTTGGGTCGCTGGGTGATGGAAGCGTCCTGTATTAAAATGCAGCGCTGGATAGATCAAGGCTACGAGCCTTTTTCAGTGGCCGTAAACTGCTCGCCGGTGCAAATTGAACGCGGCACTATCATCGATGATATTGATAACGCGATCAGCGTCAGTGGGCTTGACCCGAAATGGTTGGAAGTTGAATTAACTGAGCGGCTGTTCTTAAAAGATATCGATGCGGGTATCGATATTTTACGTCGCATGAAAACCTTGGGTGTGAAGGTATCCATTGATGACTTTGGTACTGGGTTTTCATCATTGAGCTATTTAAAGCGACTGCCGGTCGATAAACTCAAAATTGATCAATCGTTTGTGCGGGATTTAGAAGTAGACCCCGGGGATGCGGCGATTGTATCAGCGATCATTACCCTAGCTCATAATCTGGGTTTGTCGGTGATTGCCGAAGGGGTTGAGACGCAAGGGCAGCTGGATATCCTGAAGGGGTATCGCTGTGACGAGGTTCAAGGGTACTTTATCAGTTACCCCCAGCGTCCTGAGGATCTCTCAAAGTGGCTATTTGAGCGGAGCCAGCCAGGCGATCAGAAAAAAGTGATCGGGTTTTAGAAACCATTGCAGATTGCGTTTATTGATGACGCCAAATGGGTTTTCGTTTTTCGATAAACGCATCGATGCCTTCGCCAACATCGTCTGCCATCATGTTGCAGGCCATCGCCTCTCCCGCCATCGCGTAGGCGTCGTTTATTCCGCATTCGAGTTGTTTGTAGAACAGCGTTTTGCCAGTGCGTACGGCAATCTCAGACTTGGCTTTTATTTTTTCGGCCAGCACGGTAACAGCTTGCGTGAGTTCGTCCGCGCAAGTCACCTCATTGATCAAGCCCCAATCGTTGGCTTGGTGTGCATCGATAAATTCCCCCGTCATGAGCATCTGCATCGCGCGTTTCCGGTTCATGTTTCTGGATAAGGCGACCGCTGGGGTGCTGCAAAACAAGCCGACATCAATTCCTGAGACACCGAATTTGGCGCTGTCGGCCGCCACGGCCAGATCACAGGTGGCAACCAGCTGACAACCTGCCGCGGTGGCAAGTCCGTGTACCTCGGCAATCACCGGTTGGCGGATGGTGAGTAGCGTGTTCATCAAGTGGCTGCAGCGTTTAAACAAGGCGTCGAAGTAGGCCTGTTCGGTGTGTTGGCGCATTTCCTTAAGATCGTGCCCTGCACAGAAGGCTTTTCCCTTTGCGTTGATGACCACCACGCGAGTGCTCTGGGGCAGCTGATCGAGTTCGTCTTGTAGGGCGTTTAACATCCCTTCAGACAGGGCGTTGAAGGCGGAAGCCCGATTCAGGGTCAAGCGGCTGATGGCCGCGTCGTGGTGGGTAAGGACGTAGGGTTCGGTCATGATGAGACAACCTGTGAGCGAGGTGGTGTGCTTTATACGGTATCAGAAAAACCCAGCTGTGCTAGCCTCAAGGCGCCACTGTCTCAGGGAACCGTGCCGTCGCCGCTATGTCGATTATCGAACCGCTCGAAACTCCGCGCCTCAGTGCCGCTGACTTTATGAAACTGTGCGACGAACAGCTCCCGTTTGCTGGGTTGATCGGTATGCAAATTGATTATTTCGGCACCGATCGGGTCGATCTACGAGCCATTTACAACAAAGATTTTCTGCGCCCAGGTGGAACTGTTGCAGGCCCTGTCATGATGGCTCTGGCCGATGCCGCCATATACGGTGCTGTACTTGCGCGGCTTGGGCCGGTAGCCTTAGCGGTGACGACCCATTTGTCGATCGACTTTTTGCGAAAACCCGGGCCCGCTGATGTGATCGCCAGTGCCCATTTGCTAAAACTAGGCAAGCGTCTGGCCGTCGGTGATGTGCTGTTGACCAGCGATGCAGACGGAAAATTAGTAGCCAGAGCCAGTGCGACTTACTCTATCCCGAGCGCTTGAAACCCGACAGTGATGCTGGAACTGCAGCCTTGCAAAACTGCAGGGCAGGTCAACGCCGCGCTGCGACGCTAAAACCCTTGAGCCCCAATCAGGAACGAAAACATGAGTGATGCAACGGATCGTCCCCCGATCAAAGCCTGCGTGTTTGACGCTTACGGTACCCTGTTTGATGTGCACTCAGCGGTGAATTCGCTGGCAGAAAAAGTCGGCCCTCGGCACGCTGAGCTCTCGGCCACCTGGCGCAAGAAGCAGCTGGAATACACGTGGCTAAGAAGTCTGATGAACCGATACGAAGATTTTTGGCAAGTCACGGGCGATGCGTTGGATTATGCGATGGATGAATGTGGATTATCTGACAATGCCTTGCACGCCGATCTCATGCACGCGTACTTATCACTGAAGCCGTTTCCCGAGGTAAAGGCTGTGCTCACACTGCTAAAACGTTCAGGGATTCCAACAGCGATTCTTACCAACGGTTCTCCTGCCATGATTGATGCTGCGGTGAACAGCGCAGGCCTTAACGACGTGATCGATCACAATTTGTCGGTACACGAGCTAAATCTTTATAAACCCGATAATCGCGTGTACCAGTTAGCGGTCGATGCCTTAGGAATTTCAGCACAGAGCATCTCATTTCAATCCTCCAACGCTTGGGATGCCAGCGGGGCAGCGGCGTTTGGTATGCAGGTCGTCTGGATCAATCGTTACTCGCAACCTCCCGAGCGTTTGCCGGGTAAGCCGGTTGCCATTTTTGACAATTTATCCGGGCTGCCGGGTTTGGTTGGGGTGTGTTAATGCCGCCAAGCATTCTCGAACAAAAGGTTGTTCTACAGTTTATTCAAACCCTAGCTTGAGGCACAGCGCTGCAATGAAATACCGAGTGATTCTGGACACTGATCCGGGCGTCGACGATGCGATGGCGATTGCCTTGTGCGTGGTGCACCCTGAGATCGAACTCATGGCATTGACCACCGTGTTTGGTAATGTCAGCGTCGAGCAATCCACGCGCAACGCGCAGTATGTGCTGGATGTCTTCGGATCCATCCACACCGTCGTGTCGCAAGGCGAGGCGCAACCGGTGATACAGCCCCCCAGGCCTCATTCTGAGAGTGTCCATGGCGATGATGGGCTGGGCAACTGCTACGACGAGGCGAGGGTACTGAACCAGGACGCCGCTCATGCCAACCTGCACCCGCTGTCCGCAGCCGATTACATCATTGAACAGACCCGACAGTTTCCGGGGGAAATCACGCTCATCGCGGTGGGGCCTTTGTCTAATGTGGCCCAAGCGCTTGCTCGTGAACCGCAATTGCCCGCTCTGCTGCGCGGCCTCATTATTATGGGCGGGGCGCTGGATGAGCCTGGCAACGTAACGCCGGTGGCGGAAGCCAATTTTTTTAACGATCCGCACGCCGCCGACCAGGTTCTGGCGGTGGACTGGCCGGCAACCGTTATTGGCCTTGATGTAACTCATAAAATCATGGTGACCGACTCGCAACTCGCCCGGTTGCGCGATGAGGCGGGAAATACCGGTAAACTATTGTGGGAGTCGAGCCGTTTCTACGTTGACTTTTACGTTCGCAAGGGCGCTGCCAAAGGCGCTGCCGAGCCCTCTTGCGCAATGCACGATGCTGCGGCGGTGCTGTATCTGTTGATGCCCGAGGCTTTCGGTACAGTGGCTGGGCGCTCACGGGTCGTGGACAGCGGGATCGCCTTGGGCCAGTTGACCTGTGATCGCAAGGGTTATGACTATTCACTGCCACATTGGAAAGCCGCTACCCCCAGCACAGCCATAGCACTGACGGTAAACGCGGACTTGGCTCGACAGGAATTTCTGGAGCAACTGTGCACACACCATCTGACATGAAAACACAAAAAATGCCCAGATTGACCCCAGGGATATCCCCTGCACTGATCCTGTTGGCAAGTGGGCTGCTCGGCGGTTGTGAATGGGTAGACGGTTCTGGTTCTGGTTCTGGATCGGAGAGCACTGAACTGACGGCTGTTGAAATTCAGTTTGGTGACGGGGAGACCTCAACTGTCGCTGCGGTCGATGAAAATGAAGCGTTGCTGATTACCACGGCAGCCAGTGAGCGAGAGGAGGTTAGCACCACCTATCGCTGGAGTGATCAGCCCATCACTGAAGGTTCCGCTGGGGACGCGCAGGAAATGTGTAGCGTTGAAACCAACTTTTCCGCTGAGCTCGCTGTCGAGACGCTAACCGAGGCGTGTGAGCTCGAGGGCTGCCAGGTGACGTTCGAACAACGGGACGTGTTGAGCAACGACGATGAGACGCTCGCCGTGTCCGTATCTATGGATTCCGCCAGCGATGACGCGGCGCAATTTATCGCGACCATGCCGAGAGTACGAGCACCGATAGCGCTTACCTACCGCTTGACTGCATCGGACAATCAAGGCGGTCTCGCGATTGCAGCGCATACCTTCTGCGTGAATTCAGTGAATGAGCCGCCGCTGGCGCTTGATGATGTGTTCACGATGCGCGAGTCAGACGTGCTGCAGCCCTCACTGACTGAGCGTCATTTACTCAGTAACGATTCTGACGACAACGATGTTCGAAACCAACCCCTGCGCGTGTTAACGACGCCAGCGCAGAGGCCGTTCGCAGCTGCTGCCTTCGAGCTGTTTGAAGACGGTACCTTTCGTTACGAA
>CALFBL010000320.1 GCA_937951695.1 uncultured Granulosicoccaceae bacterium
TCTTTGACTGGCTAAACTCAATGGATGAGCATGGAGTGGTTTTCACTGATATCCGCCTTGTGTCCTCGTTGTTTGCTCTGAATGATATGAGCCAATCAGGGTCTGTCATTACCGTCTGGGCGCAGGCGCACCGTTGGAGGCTGATCCGGGTTGGTAACGGTTGTGTGGAGAAGGTTGAGCAGTTCGCCGGAGAAATGGACGCAAGATTATCCTTGGATGACGTTCTGACAACTAAACAGGCTGAAGGCGAGCCAGTTACCCTGAAATACATCGGTGACAGCAATAAAATCCGCATTTGGCAAGGCTCGATCGAGGGCGTGGAGTTGCAGGCACGTGAGGATGTGTTGAGTCGGTGCCTGCCGAGCACGACGCCGCAATTTCAGGCGATGCCGGCGGGTTGCCGCGACTTACCGATGCGCGCTTTGTTGGGCAACGCTTCGACGCTCTACAAAAACGGTGGTTCCACGCAGCGAACCAGCGTCGGTGCCGCGTTGCAGTGCTTGTTGTCAACCGGGCTGTGGCGTCGGCGTTATAAGCAATCGATCATCGCTACCACTGCGGTCGCCGCCTTCTCAGGCTATTTTGTTCTGCTGGCCGTACTATATACATTTGATTTTATCGATTTACATGGTCGCGCTAAATCAGAGCTAACCTCTCTTCGTAACCAGCAGATCTCATTGCAGCAAGCGGCTGTGCGGATTCACGACCAACCCGTCGAGGTCATTGAAGCGGTTCGCCGATTGCCGTTGCATGGGCCCATCGATCCATCAATCAATCAGCGATTCTTAAAAGACATCGCTGATACTCTGGTTGATCATCCGCTGATAAATGTTGATAGCGTCAGCTGGCGAGAAGTGCCTGAACTGATTTCGGGCGATTCGCCTGAGATCGGTATGAGTGGGGTTGGCGAGTTGATGAATTTGCCTGTCTCTTATGACTCTGATCGTGCAACAGAGAATCTAATATTTATCGCAGGAAATGTTGAATACTATCAAAGTCAGCAGCAGTCCTCAGCGCTTTTAATGCAATTTTTGAATGCGTTGTCCAGTACCGATGCTGTTGTCGATGTGATACCGGTCAGTAATGCTCTGTCATCAATGCCTGCGATGAATTTTCCATCCGATGTGGTAACAGCGCGTCAGCCAACAGCATTTGTTGTGGCTGTACGATTGTCTGTGTAACGTCGATGGACAGAAATCGACAAAAGATCCGACGCCTGCTACTTATCATGCTATTCACGGCGGCCATGGCTCCCGTAGCCACATACACGCGAACACACTTACAAACGCAGTTAAATACGGTTCATGCAAAGATACAAAGCGACAGAATTCAACTTACACGCCTGCAACAGGATTTGCATCTGTTGCAGCAGTACGCGAATGAACTAAGGGTCAACCAATCACTTCGGTCAATGGTGATGAATCAAGCCAGAGACGGCTCACCCTGGCAAACCCCGATGGGTAGCACCAGACTGGCACTACAGGATGCTGTGAGTGAGCTATCTGATGTGCAGGGTGAAGAGCCTTTGATTACGATCGATTGGCTGGACCAACTGACCTCATCGGAATTGGATGAACGTCAATCGGACCAACCGCCCAGCCGGCGTTTGTGGTTGTCGGCTACAGTTTTATCGGTACCCAGTGGCATCGAGTTACTCAGGCAGTTGTCGGCAATCGCTGCACCCTATCCGCTCGCGGTGCGTGGTTGTGGCTATCGACAAGCGCACGATTCGAGCACAAATCGTGATTCGAGCGCCGTGCAGGGACCGCCTCGAATTGAGATGCGTTGTTTGCTGACGTTGGCTGCGTGGAAGTTGCCGTTGGTGCGAATTGAAGATGCTGATGCTGATGGTGATGGTGATGGTGGGGTAGTACAAGTACAAGCAGGTGTCAGTCGCGTGGGTCATCAAACCGCGTTGGTTGATGCAGATCAGGCACAGTGGCGCCTGTTCAAGGTTCGTGAGGAGGGGGCAACTCGCGCTGAGTCGGTAGTGGCTGATCAATCGCCGAGAGCTTCTCGTAAAAAGACGGAGAAATCACCTAAACCGGCTGATCCGCTTGCCAAGCTGGCAACGTCAATTGGGGTGTTTAAAGGTCCCGCTGGCACGCTGGTGATCCATGGTCAATAAGCAATCGCAGCAAGGTTATGTGATGCTGCTTTGGCTTGCGGCCTTAGGATTTATGAGTGTTGGCCTTAGTGTGGTATTGGCTGAGCATCAGGCGTCGCTTTGGAAGACCCAGCGCCTCGAGGCTTTACAGCTTAACGATGAACGTCAGCGATTAATCCACTACAGTGCCGACTACGCAACACTCTATGCTCCGGGTGGTGCGGGCCCTGGCCATCTACCGTGTCCAGACACCGATCCTAACAACACACGACCCGGCCCAAACCCGCCCTGTGGTCGTAATAAAGTGGCGGTTGGTCAACTACCTGATGGGGTCAGTCGAGCTGTCGGACGTGTTGCGTTCAGTGCTGCGTTGCTCAATCGTGTGAGCTATTCGGTGGCAAAGAGCATCGTTAATAACCCATCTCGTGGAATCAGTATCGGTCAATGGCCTGACGAACACATTTTTTCGCAAATCCACACCGGTTACGCCCAGCTCACACATGGGTCGGGGCAATCCCGTGTGGTGACAAAAACCGAACTGGAAGCTTTGACGTTGTTGTGGGTACGGGCCTGGTTTGTTACGCAGTTACTAGAGACAAAGCTGAGTGGGTGTGAAAAACTGCCAACGCATCAAAGTCTTCTGGTCTCGCAAATTGATGTGCCATTCGTCCTGCAAGCAGACAAGCAAGCAGACGTATATTACCAGGCTCGGCGCAGGGTTCGGGCGCTGGCGTTGTGTCAGCAACCCGATCTCGCCCCGTGCTCAAGTGAAGAGACGACGTGCGCGTTGCGCGATGAGCAACTGATCGACTGGTGGGTCGGTCCCGATGCCAGTGAATGGCAGGGAGTTCCGATCAGTCGACATTGGTTTATCACCAATGGATGGTACCGCTCGGCTGCATTGTCTTGGCAGAGGCGTTGCCTGAAAACAAGTTCGAGCTGTCTCCTGGTGATGGAAACTACACCTAACGGTTTGCAATTGGATTTGATCGCAAGCGACAGCTTGTTCGTTCCGACAAACCCTTTAACCTTGCCATGAACAGTCAGTCGCGTTATCCGTTGATCAAAGGTTTTTCTCTGGTCGAACTTTCAATGGTGCTGTTTATTCTCGGATTAATGTTACAAATGAACATCGAGCCGATCGCTGGCAGGTTGGAGAATCGACGTCGCAGCGAAAGTCTGGACCAACTTAAATTGGTACAACAACACTTACGTGCGCACTGGGTAAGCTATGGTTTTTTGCCGTGTCCATTACCTTTGGTAGCAACAGAAAATTCGCCTGCCATTTCACCGATTCAATCAGGTGGTGTGTGTTTAGACGGTGTGGGGTATGTGCCTGCGAATACGTTGTCAATCATTGGGCCGTTGGATGATCAAGGTGCGCTGCTCGATCCTTGGGGTAGGGCTTTGCGCTATCACGTCTCGATGAGTGATGTTAATCAAGTCACACAGCCAAATACACCCGATTGGGTCACCGCTGGTGAGTTGTCATCCAACTTATTCACCGAACTTAACGCAGACCTGACTGTTTGCCGGCTGGTAACAGAGTTGCGGTGTGAACGTGCGGATCAAGCTGCGGCCGACATAGTCGCTGTTGTGGTGTCGCAAGGGTCAAATGATAGTGCGCGTGAAGCAGGCAACCGTGACGCGGATAGACAGTTCGTAAGCGCGGCTTATTCAATGTCGGGCGACTATGCGTTTGATGATCAGCTTGTATGGCTTGGGCGAAGCGAATTGATTCTGTTGGCGTTGGAGTCTGGCTGGTTGCCTTGATAATAAAACGATGCGGTGGCGGATACGTTTAATCCGTCCTTGAATTTAACTCCCGTGATAACTTGTGCGAGCTGATCAAATCCGCTTAGTCGATGCCAACGCTTCTCAGCGCATTGACCCAACTTAAACATCATGTGCAACATGCCAGTTCGTGACAAACAGCCCTTAGAGCGTTTCGTACGATGACCTATGGTGGCAAAGCATGATTCAATAGGGTTGGTTGAGCGGATGCTCTTCCAATGCTTTGCCGGATAATGATAAAAGTTCAGTAAAGCATCCTGATCTTTCAGTAAGCATTGGGCAGCGCCCGGATATTTGTCCTCGTATTTATTGATAAACAGATCGAAAGCGGCTTCAGCGTCTTGCTGTGTTTCTGCCATCCATATCTCATGCAGGGCCTCTTTTGCTTTGGGTTGCGCAGACTTAGGTAGTTTGTTGAGCACGTTGGCTGTTTTATGAACCCAGCATCGTTGGTGCGCTGTGTCAGGGTAAATCTCACCCAACGCGGCCCAAAATCCTAAGGCGCCGTCCCCGATGGCCAGCTTCGGGGCATTGAGGCCGCGGGCTTGAAGCATGAGTAGAACCTCACGCCAACTCTGTGTCGATTCCCTATAACCCTCTTCAATAGCCAGAAGGTGTTTATTACCCAGCTCGTCAACGCCAATAACCGTGAGCGCGCACAACTTTGCATCATCGGCTCGAACGCCACAGTGGATGCCGTCAACCCACAGATACACCCAGTGTTTGTGACTGAGTGATTCCTTGCGCCATTGGCCGTACTCTTCAGCCCATTGCTGCTTCAGGCGTGACACCGTGCTAGCAGACAATCCAGAGGCTTCTGGGCCCACCAAAACCTCTAAAGCATCACCCATCTCACCGGTGGATACGCCCTTGAGATAAAGCCAGGGGAGCGCAGCTTCCAGTGATTTAGTTTTGCGCACATAGGGCGGCACCAAAGCAGAGCGAAACGTTACGGGTTCGCCGTCACGCGAGCGAACTTTGGGCACTTTCACAGCGACAGGGCCGATTCCGGTCTGCAGTTGTCTCTCGGGCTGATGACCGTTACGAACCACAGCCGCTCGGCCGTCCTCAAGAAGACGATTCTCAAACTGTTGCATGAACTGCTGCAGTTCTGCTTCGATGGCTTGCTGTAACAACCGCTGTGCTCCGGTTTTTAGTAAATCAGTAACAGCATCTGAAAGAGTCTCTCGACCTGTGAGCCCAACAATGTTATCCTGTTTCATGGCGGTGTATCTCTTATGGTTAATTTGAAGGTCTGGTAACCCCAAACTAATCGGATACGCCGCTTTTTTCAACTCTGCTCAAACACCACTTTTAGTTATAACTCAATGGGCTTGTGCTAAAAACACACCAGAAAAACAAGCGAGCGCGTGCATTTTATGAGTAACGTGGTTTTAGAGCTGTTGCATTCGGCATTAGTCCACCGCCAGAGTCTATGCCGGATGTTGAGTACCAATGGCCCAGAAAGTCACTTAACAAGGCAGTGCAGTCGGCCAACTTACGCGGTGTTTGTCTTGTGGTGTCACCGTCGTTCCACTGTACCACAAGCCAAACACCGCATAAATTGCCGCTGACTGCGGCGTTCGCTCTAAAACTGAGGGCTTTTGCTTGTCACATTATTTTGAAATCGATGGTCTTCGAGAAAAAGTCTATGCTGTGATCAACCATGTCCTCGCGTCTGAGCAATTTGTTGGCCGCTACGGCATCGGAGTAGAAGAAGTAGAGCATACTGTAAAGTATGACGAGTACTGGGAGCATACGAGATCCATAATCAGCAATAGTTGCTTAGAAATTGCTGTCAAATCACGCAACGCTGCAGAGGCGTTGAGCGCAAAAGGAATAACCTACCCTAGAGAAAACAAAATATATGTGTACAACTCTGGTCTATTGGCAGATGGGAGCAAGAAAGCTAGAGATTTTGTTTTTATTTGCAATAAAATTATTCATGCGAAAGAATTTCGTCTTGACCAGAGCGGCAATATAAACAGTCACAAAGACTTACTATGGTGGAGCGGAATGGTAACCATCGAAGGAACTGATCAGAAAAAGAAGCCCTGGTGTTTCTTCTTCATCATTCTAAAATGGTGTGATGCGATTTTGGAGTTTTTGAATGCAGCAGAAGAGCAACTTAAAAAGATACGGTCAAATCCAATTGACTTGTTTAACTATAAATGAGCTAACAAGTCAATGTACGCCGAAAATTTACGCGGTGTGCGCATTGTGGTGTCGCTTAGGCTCCACGGTACGACAATGCGAACACCGCATAAATTGACGGTGATGGAGGCGTTAACCTTCAATAAAGTGTTAACACAATAAAGTGTAGAAGTTCAGACTTGATCTGACAGTTGCCAGTTTCAGGAAGTGTCGAGGGCGTTTAAATTTCTGTGTCAATCGGTGAGTTCACTGTTTAATAGTCCTACAAATCCAGCACACGATCAAGCCGACCCTCGAAGTGTATCGCTAGCTGAGACAATGCCTCGCCCCAATTGTGCACGGGCATCGTCCAT
>CALFBL010000321.1 GCA_937951695.1 uncultured Granulosicoccaceae bacterium
GTGCCGGCCTGCAGAGGTTGAAAACAGATACCGATCGTCGTCTGCGCCCATCATCACACTGACAAACGTGGCGCCATCGGGCGGCTTCAAGCGACCACTGATCGGCTCTCCTAAGCCGCGTGCTGATGGAAAACCGTGCGCTGCCACGCCGTAGACTCGGCCGGTTGAGTCAAGAAACAAGGCCGTGCCATTGGTGCGACCAATCGCAGCACTCTGGAACGCATCTCCTGCCTTATAGTTAAGTGCTAGCGGATCCACATCGTGGCCTTTTCCGGCTCGAACCCAGCCGCGCTCTGACAGAACCACGGTAATCGGTTCACTGGGGATCAGTTCCGATTCCGCCATCGCAATCGCCGCATTTTTCTCAACGATCGGTGAACGCCGATCGTCGCCGTACAGCTCGATGTCTTCTTTGAGTTCTTTTTTGACCAGCGTTTTCATACGCTGTTCAGAGCCCAAGATGGCTTGCAGTTGATCACGCTCGGTTTCAAGCTTGTCCTGCTCGCCTCGGATTTTCATCTCTTCAAGCTTTGCTAGAAAACGCAGCTTGAGTTCGAGAATGGCTTCGGCCTGAATGTCCGAGATTTTAAATCGCTTCATCAGAACCGGTTTCGGTTCATCGTTGTTGCGGATAATCGCGATCACTTCATCAATGTTCAGGTACGCGGTGAGTAAGCCTTCAAGGATGTGCAAACGCTTCTCGACTTTATCCAGCCGCCACTGCAAGCGTCGCCGCACCGTTGCGAGTCGATAGGTCAACCACTCTTTCAAAATTGTGAGCAGATTCTTCACCTTGGGACGACCGTTCAACCCGATCATGTTCATGTTGACGCGATAGGTGCGTTCAAGGTCGGTGGTGGCGAACAAATGGTTCATCAGCTCATCGGTGTTGACCCGATTGCTGCGTGGAACAATCACCAGCCGCGTCGGGTTCTCGTGATCGGATTCATCGCGTAAGTCTTCCACCATGGGAAGCTTTTTCCCAATCATGTGAGCTGCGATCTGTTCCAGTATTTTTGAGCCTGATACCTGAAACGGCAGCCCGGTAATAATGACATCGCCATCTTCGACGGTATACACCGCACGGCAGCGAATCGAACCATGACCGGTCTCATAAAGGGAGGCCAAGTCTTCTGCCGACGAGATGACTTCCGCTTCGGTTGGGTAGTCCGGCCCTTGCACGTACTGCATCAGATCGGCCACAGTGGATTTTGGCTTATCCAGCAAGTGAATACAGGCGTTGCCCAACTCGCGTAAATTATGCGGCGGTATATCGGTGGCCATGCCGACCGCGATGCCGGTGGTGCTGTTTAACAAGATATGCGGCATGCGAGACGGCAACAGTGAAGGCTCGTTGAGTTCACCGTCGAAATTGGGCACCCAATCCGCGGTTCCCTGGTCGAGTTCCTGCAGCATGGTTTTGGCAAATTTTGTTAACCGCGCTTCGGTGTAGCGCATGGCCGCGAAGGATTTGGGATCATCCTGAGACCCCCAGTTACCCTGCCCGTCCACCAATGGGTAACGATAGGTAAAGGGCTGCGCCATCAATACCATGGCTTCGTAACAAGCTGAATCCCCGTGCGGATGATACTTACCCAGTACATCACCAATGGTTCGAGCCGATTTTTTGTGTTTCGACACCGCGGACAAACCAAGCTGGCTCATCGCGTAAATGATGCGACGCTGCACCGGTTTTAGGCCATCGGCAATGTTCGGCAGGGCGCGATCGAGAATGACGTACATGGAATAATCCAGATAGGCCTTCTCGGTGTATTGACTCACCGGCAACTGTTCAACGTCAGCCACAACGATTGCTGCCTCACGCTCAAGCGAACGCGCTGAGCGCGACTTCGATTGTTTTGAGTCGCGTTTTTTAATCGGTTTATCCGACGTATCCTTAGCCGCTTTCTGCTTTGTTTTCTTGCTGGTCGCCTTTTTGGACGACGCTTTTTTTGCTGCCATGGGTGTTTTTATACCGGTACGTAAAGACGACGCTGATCAAGCTAGTTTATGGCGCATACCATTAATGCGATTAATCAGTCCATTGGTAGAACTGTCGTGCGAGCTGACCGACACGCCCGCTTTCACCGCCTCGCTCATATCATCGTATATCGTGGTGGCGAGCTGTTTGCCCAGCTCCACCCCCCACTGGTCAAACGGGTTGATATCCCAGATCGCAGCCTCCACAAACACTTTGTGCTCATACATCGCGATCAAAGCCCCAAGCGCGTAGGCGTCGAGGCGTTGTGTAAGCAACGTATTGGTAGGCCGATTACCTGCAAACGTGCGATGCGTTTTCAGTTCGTCAATTTTAGCTTCAGCCACGCCCGCTGCTTTCATGTCACTGACCACTTCATCGGTGGATTTGCCTTTCATCAAGGCTTCGGTTTGCGCCAGACAATTCGCTATGAGCAGTTCATGATGATTGCCACACGGGTTACAACTCTCGGCCGCAACAATGAAGTCGGCAGGGATCAGGTGCGTACCCTGATGCAATAACTGAAAATAGGCGTGCTGACCGTTGGTTCCAGGCTCACCCCACACCACAGGACCTGTAGAGACGGTGATATCAGAGCCGTCGATGTGCACAGACTTGCCATTACTTTCCATGGTGAGTTGCTGCAAATACGCGGGAAACCGATGCAGGTATTGATCGTAGGGGGCAATCAGATGTGTGCAGGCGCCTTTAAAGTTCGAGTACCAAACCGTTAACAGCGCCAGCACGACCGGCATATTGGAGCCCAAGGGCGCACTTTTGGTATGTTCGTCCATATCGGCTGCTCCGGTTAAAAACCGGTTGAAGGCATCAGGACCAATTGACAACATCAGCGGCAAGCCGATGGCTGACCAGAGCGAATAGCGGCCACCCACCCAGTCCCAAAACTCGAACATGTTGTCAGTATCGATACCAAAGGCCGATACGTTTTCAGCGTTGGTGGACAAGGCCACAAAGTGCTTGGCCACATCGGCGTCGCTGGCCTTGGAGTCTAAAAACCAGTCGCGGGCGGTGGTGGCGTTGGTGATTGTCTCGATGGTGGTAAAGGTTTTGGATGCGACGATAAACAAGGTGGTTTCAGGGTCGACTTTCTTCAGAGTTGACACCATGTGAGAGCCATCGACATTCGACACAAAGTGCAACGACAGCGCCTCATGCGCAAACGGCTTTAACGCTTCGGTCGCCATGAGTGGCCCTAGGTCTGAGCCACCGATGCCGATGTTCACCACATCGGTAATGCGTTTACCCGAAAAGCCCAGCCAAGTACCCGAACGTACCTTCTCCGCAAACGCCTCCATTTGCTTCAGCACTGAGCGCACATCGGGCATAACATCTCGACCGCCCACTTTGATGGGGTCTGAGCCTTGATAGCGCAGCGCAGAATGCAAGGCCGCGCGCCCTTCAGTCGGGTTAACCACATCACCGTTAAACATCGAGGCCAATTTGGCGCTGACTTTCTGGGATTCTGCCAACGCCAACAAACCGCTCATTATCTCATCGTTGATGTGATTTTTTGAGTAATCGAGAAACCAGGACGGTGCACTTAGCTGGTACTTCTCGAATCGATCCGCATCCGCGGTAAACCGCTGGTTTAGGGTGATGTCGGCTTGCTCGCTGGCGTGCTTGGTCAAAGCCGCCCAAGCAGGCGTGGTAGTCAAATTTCTCATAGCGATGATTATAGTCGAGCCACTCGGCGGTTCGACCCTCTAATGGTTCGGTGTTGGTGGGCAAGAGTCGCGAAGCAGCAGATCGGCTGTGGCGTCGTCCATGGCCTGCAGATAATCCACATTCCGGGTCGGAATCTCATCGGTGCTGCCCACCTTATCAATTGCCCGGCCCACAGAATCCACCTGCAACAGCTGAATCACCGGCCAAGGCGCCCGGTTGGTGTAGTTCTCAATCGAATCCGGCGAGGTCTCTGCAAAGCAGTACTGGGGATGAAAGGTCGCCAACTGGATCGACTCACGCCAACCCATGGACTCTATTAGGGCCTCGGCAATAGCGCTAAGGTCCAAATAATCATCGAACGATTCCGCGCAGTCCGACAAAATGAGCAGCTCGGTGGCGTCAGGCTGGTTGCGTGCAAGCAATTGTGAAATGCACTCAGCGATCTGCTTCAGGACAGCCTCACTGTCCCCGCCATCGAGCACCTGATAAGAGACCCAATCAGCCTCCAGTGCCGGTTTGGCAAAGGGGCAGAAGCGGTGGCGCACCACCACCGAGGTAACCCAATGCTCGATGGCGGACAAAATTTCAGACGTGCTGTGTTGAGGTGATTGCATGCGCCAGACCTTACCACTGTGGATTCCCGTATACTGCACCGTGGGCAACATAGGCCCGACTGACTTGACCTTATTCCACTTCAAGCCCGCCAATCTCTCTGCCTAATCATCGTCTAATCTGCCGTGACCAATCCCGACCTTGCGCTTCTTCAACCCTACCCCTTCGAGAAGATTCGCCAACTGTTGGCAGGGCTCGACACACCCGAGCTCTCGCCGATCGCGCTGTCTATCGGAGAACCCAAACACCGGGCACCCGATTTTGTTCACAGCGCCTTGATTGAAGCCCTGCCAGGGCTTGAAACCTACCCAACAACGCGCAGTTCCGATGCGTTACGAGGCGCGATCGCAAAATGGTTAGTACAGCGCTATAACCTGTGCTGCTCGGTGGATTCGTTGCAAGAAAAACACGTGTTACCGGTCTCGGGAACCCGTGAGGCTCTGTTCGCTGTTGCGCAGTGCGTGCTGGATCGTAGAGAACACCACCGCGATGTCCTGATGCC
>CALFBL010000322.1 GCA_937951695.1 uncultured Granulosicoccaceae bacterium
ACTTCCTGATCGCAGTTTTGAATCGTCATGACCTCAATGTACCGGTTAACACGTTAACTGTTCGGGTGTATCGCAATCGATGAATATGCCTGCATCGTCCACCGCGACTTCCTGCACCGAATCCGGATTGGCCTGGAGTACATGCCGTGCACCCACATCACCTGCCACATCGAGCAGAAGGTCGAATAACTCTGGCATCAGCAATACTGGATTTCCGCGAGCATGTTGGTGGGTCGGCACAAAGGCCGAGACAAATTGGCTATTGCTGTTGCGGCTGCTGTTAGCGCTGAGCAGTGCATTGATGGTCTGTGGTTTTACAACCGGCATGTCGGCCAGACAAACCAGAGCCGCGTGAGCAGGCGCATCGGTTTGTTCAAGATTGCGACTTAATAGACAAGAGATGCCAGTCCGTAAGGAACTTGCCATACCCGATTCGAAGTCTGTATTGACGATGAATTCAATATCGATCAGTTTGGTGCCATCCGTGTTGTCATAAAATTGTTCGCAATGTTTTCGCACACTGGACGCATCATGCCCTAGCACCACAACTAACCGTTGAACTTGACTGCGCGTGATCGACTCCAGCGCGTGATGGATAAGCGGGCATCCGTCGCGCAGCGCCAATAGCTTATTGTTCTCACCAAAGCGTTTGGAACTCCCTGCGCCAAGCAGCACTGCCGTCACAGCAGCCGATTGCGATCGTAGTTGCGGTTGTGCTTGTGATTGCATTAGCGATCTAGAATCAGCGTCCACCTTGCTTTTCACCCCTGCGCGTGATGCACTGGATTGTAAGGTGTACTGTGTGGTGACGCGTGTTGTGGGGCTTCGTTCAAACACCGCACAAGTCTACACCGGAATCAGTTCACCGAAACGTGTGAAAACCTTACCTCCGCCATGGCTAATCAGCAAGCTGAAGTCATTACGGCGCCATCACGCTGCCATCGGCTTCCCCCAAAACGCCGGAACCGTTTGCCGCCTGCGTTGCGACCAGACAATCAGGCCGAGCAACAACAACGCCGGAATGTAAAACACCTCTTTCGGTATTCGGCTGGCCGGTGTTTGCACGGTGTCAATAACCACGGGGGTATCGCCGTAAAAATCGTAATCGCTAAATTCGGGGAAAAATGGTGTACCCGCAAACGGCTCATCAACCAGCGCGGCATCGCCTTCCACGTTAATGGTCAACCCCGCTTCCTCAAGGCGCGACACAGCGTCACTGCCTTCGCCCAGAATCAAAGCAACCGTTCGGGTCATTATTTTGTCCACATCGTCGAAGTCCGGCCCACTGACGATCAAACGAATCGGCAGATTCGCGGCCGTGTTATCGACCACGTCCATGATGCCTGCGCCCGGCGTACTGATATATGGCGCTTGCACCTGGTCCAGCCAGTAACCAGGGCGGAATAAGGTTAGCGCAACCAACAACAATGCCAAAGACTCATACCACTTGCTGCGAGCAAAAAAGTAGCCTTGGGTTGCTGCCGCAAACAACATCATGGCGATCACTGCCACGAAAAAAACAAACACCGCTTTTACCGGCCCCACGTCAATCAATAACAATTCAGTGTTGAAAATAAACAGAAATGGCAACAGCGCGGTTCGAATGTCGTAGGTGAAGCCCTGAACACCGGTCTTTATTGGATCCCCGCCAGAGATTGCAGCCGCAGCAAACGCCGCCAGCCCCACAGGAGGTGTGTCATCCGCCAATATCCCGAAGTAGAAAACAAACAAATGAACCGCGATCAACGGTACGAGCAGCCCGTTTTGCGCACCCACCGAGACGATAACCGGAGCCATCAAAGAAGACACAACAATGTAGTTCGCAGTCGTTGGCAGACCCATGCCCAGGATCAGACTCATGACGGCAACCAGAAACAGCATAAAAATCAAACTACCACCGGAGAGAAACTCAACGAACTCGCCGATCACGCCATGCGCACCGGTTAACGAGACAGTGCCAATGATGACGCCCGCAGCGCCCGTGGCCACTGCAATGGCAATCATGTTTCTCGCACCGGCGATCATACCATCGAAAAAGTCAACAACGCCGCCTTTTAGCTCAGCGATCATGACTCTCAGCTTGCCGCGGAAAATTGCCTTTAGCGGTCGTTGCGTGAGCACGATAAAAATCATCGCAAGTGTTGCCCAATAAGCGGACAAAGTTGGCGATAGACGCTCGATCAGAATGCACCAGATCAACACAATGATAGGCAAAATATAGTGAAAACCTGTCACGGCAACGTCCCAAGCTCGCGGTAAGACCAGCATGTTCTCCCCAGTATCCGTTTCAAGATCCGGATGGCGAGAGGCGTTGATTAGTAGCACCAAATACGCCACCAGAAACATGATGATCGCTGCGGTCACACCCATGCCCGGCATAGCGGTTTTTATCCAACCAAGCCCGTAATACACAGCGCCTGCAAGAATAGCCATAAACAGAAAGCCAAATAAGACACCGGCCAAACGACTGGCGGCATTTCCCAATAGCGTTGGTTTTTGCATTCCCTGAAGGCCAAGCTTCAAAGATTCAAGGTGAACAATGTAGACCAGTGCGATGTAGGAAATAATCGCTGGCAGGAACGCGTGTTTGATTAACTCAGGGTATGAGATGCCGGTAAATTCCGAGATCAGAAACGCAGCAGCGCCCATGACTGGCGGAGTTAACTGCCCGTTGGTCGATGAGGCGACTTCAATCGCGCCCGCTTTCTCTGCAGCGAATCCCGTGCGCTTCATCAGCGGAATGGTGAAGGTTCCGGTGGTGACAACATTCGCAATAGACGAGCCTGAATACAACCCCGACAGCGCAGATGCGACAACCGCCGCTTTAGCAGGGCCACCCCGAAAGTGACCAAGCAACGCGAACGCCAGCTTTATAAAGTAATTGCCTGCCCCAGCCTTCTCAAGCAATGAACCAAACAAAACGAACAGAAATATCATCGATGCAGATACGCCGAGTGCAACACCAAACACGCCCTCAGTTTGCATCCAGAAATGCCACAACGCCTTATTCAGTGATGCCCCTTTCCATTGCAGGGCATCTGGCATGTAGTCAGCATGACCAAAAAACACATAGAACACAAACACACTGGCCACGATCAACAGCGGTAAACCCAATGATCTAAAGACTGCTATGCCCAATGTCACCATGCCGATAATGGAGACCACAACATCGGTCGTGGTTGGCAAGCCTGCACGGTTTGCAATTTGATCTTTGTTAAAAAACAGATACATACAGGTGGAGGCGGCGACTAGGGCTAAGGCCCAGTCGAACCAGGGAATTCGGGTGCTCGATGAGTTCTTAAATAAAGGGTATGCCAACATGGCCAGAGTCAGTGCAAACGCCAAATGAATTTGCCGGGTTTCCTGAGAATTGAACACCGCATTAAAGTCTGCGTTCTCAGCCAACCAATAAGGTAATGAGGACGCTACGTACAGCTGAAAAACTGACCATATAAAGGTTAAGGCCAGCACAATTTTACCAGCGATACCTGTCGCTTTACGAGCACCCGTCTCGACCTCTGCCACCATCCGATCGACTTCAGACTGTGATTCTATTTCTTCGATATTCGGTTGCGATGGTTTGGTCACAGGCGACTCCTCAGCTTAAAACTTTGACTTAAAACTCTTAACTTAAAACGAAAAAGCCCGGGCGAAACAATCTGCCCGGGCTTAGTCTCAAGCGTGGATCAAACGCTTACATCCAGCCTCGTTCTTTGTAGTACTTCACCGCGCCATCGTGCAAAGGAGCCGACAAACCATCAGAGATCATCTGATCTTCCTGAAGACTTGAGAAAGCAGGATGTAGGCCTTTGAAGTCATCAAAGTTATCAAACACCGCTTTGACCACTGTGTAGACAACTTCATCGGCTACATCAGCCGATGAAATGAACGTAGCGCCCACACCAAAGGTTGTTACGTCGTCTAGTGTTCCTTTATAGGTGCCACCCGGGATGGTCGCCACGCGATAGTAGGGGTTATCTTCGACCAGTTTGTTGATCTCAGGACCTTGTACCGATACAAGTTCAACATCGCAAGTCGACGCAGCTTCGTTGATCGCAGCCGCCGGATGACCGATGGTGTAGATCATCGCATCGATTTTTCCGTCACAAATGGCTTGCGCCATTTCTGACCCCTTTAACTCTGAAGCTAACGCAAAGTCAGACATTTCCATACCCATCGCGTCCATCACAACTTCCGTTGTGGCACGCTGACCAGAACCTGGGTTACCGACGTTGACTTTCTTACCTTTCAAATCCGCAAAGCTTTCAATGCCTGAACCTTTTCTGACAATGAGAGTGAATGGCTCTGGGTGAACAGAGAACACGGCACGCTCTGCTTCGAACGGGCCTTGATCTTCAAACTTTGATGTACCGTTAAACGCATGGTATTGCCAGTCAGACTGAGCCACACCGAATTCCAGTTCTCCTGCACGCACACAGGTCGGTGAGTGAGGCGATGGCGCCCGCAGGGTCCGACGCGTAGCGAACCCCGTTCAACGCTCCCACCGATGTGCCGACGACCAGATCCGGTGTGATCCCCGCTTCGGTTAACGCCCGGAGCATCCCCACCTGGGTTGCGCCGTAGGCGCCGCCGCCGGAAAACACGAAAGCCAGCGGCCGAGGCCAATTCGAAAGCGGATGGGGGTTTGTGGGCGCGGGGTCCATTGTGCGGCCATCTCCGAATACAAGCGACGACAAGTGTCCTCAGGATACATGTTCGAGCTCGTCCGGTCCCCCCGGTGGAATTACCTCGCGGTGGGGTTTTATTGCAG
>CALFBL010000323.1 GCA_937951695.1 uncultured Granulosicoccaceae bacterium
CAACGCAATGTGGCGGCAGGGAAAATTGCTTTGGGCGCGGTCGCTGTCTCACCCACGATTTGTGGGAGGGTCTCAGCGCCCAGATAGAAGAATTTTTAAGCGGTGTGTCGTTGGAAGATCTGATCCATCAAGATAACGTAAGGACAGTATCAGTGCGGCAACTCCAAGAGATGGCGCGTGAGCCACAACGTCTCGCTGCGGGCCTGAGCTCCTGAGTCGTTGATCCGAGCAGCCGGTTTGATTTTCAATCTAAAAAAATTTGAGGTTTGCATAACGTGAGTTCATTGAACATCCCCATTTACATGGATTATTCGGCTACCACTCCAGTCGATGAGCGTGTTGCCAAGAAGATGGGCGAATGTCTGACCCAACAGGGCTACTTTGGCAATCCGGCTTCGCGTTCGCACAGCTTTGGCTGGCGGGCGGAGGAGCTGGTTGAAGAGGCGCGACAAAACGTTGCGACTTTGCTCGGTGCAGATCCTCGTGAAGTTATCTGGACCTCCGGTGCCACCGAATCGGACAACCTGGCAATTAAAGGTGCCGCTCACTTCAATAAGAAGAAGGGCAAGCACATCATCACCGTGAAAACTGAGCACAAAGCGGTACTGGATACATGCCGGCAGTTGGAGCGTGAAGGTTTTGAAGTCACGTATCTCGATCCCATGGAGAACGGTTTGGTTGACCTCGATGTATTCAAAGCAACCATTCGGGACGATACAACTGTCGTGTCGATCATGCACGTCAATAACGAAATCGGCGTCATTCAGGATATCAAGGCGATCGGTGCGATATGTCGCGAGAAAGGTGTGGTCTTTCACGTAGATGCGGCACAGAGCCCAGGTAAGGTCGCCATCGACGTCGAAGACATGAACGTTGATCTGATGTCTCTGTGTGCGCACAAGGCATACGGTCCCAAAGGCATTGGTGCGCTGTACGTCCGGCGCAAGCCTCGCGTTCGCTTGGAAGCGCAAATTCACGGTGGCGGTCACGAGCGCGGGTTTCGTTCAGGTACGCTTGCTACTCATCAGATCGTTGGTATGGGTGAAGCTTTTAAGATTGCGCATGAAGAGATGGCTGATGAGCATGCCCGCTTGTCTAATTTGCGCGATCGTTTGCTGGATGGAATCAAAGATCTGGAAGAGATCTACATAAATGGTGACCTCAAGCAGCGAATCCCGGGTAACCTGAACATCAGTTTCAGCTACGTTGAGGGCGAAAGCCTGATTATGTCGCTGAAAGATATCGCGGTGTCCAGCGGGTCAGCGTGTACCAGTGCCAGTTTGGAGCCATCTTACGTGCTTCGTGCATTGGGCCGTGCTGATGAGCTTGCCAGCAGTTCGATTCGCTTTACACTGGGCCGCTACAGCACGGAAGAAGAGGTCGACTACACGGTAGAGCTTATCAAGACGGCGGTCTCGAAATTACGTGATTTGTCCCCATTATGGGACATGTTTAAGGAAGGCGTTGATCTCGACTCGGTCGAATGGGCGCATCACTAGAATTGGTACAATAACAAGCCTGATGGCTTACCTAACTTCCATTCGGAGAAACAGACATGGCATATAGCGATAAGGTCCTTGATCACTACGAAAACCCACGCAACGTTGGCGTACTCGATAAAGACGACCCCAGTGTCGGCACGGGCATGGTTGGCGCTCCTGCTTGTGGAGACGTAATGCGTCTGCAGATCAAACTCGGTGCCGATGGCCGCATTGAAGATGCGAAATTCAAAACCTACGGTTGTGGTTCTGCGATCGCGTCATCGTCACTGGTAACTGAAATGGTTAAAGGCAAAACCATCGACGAAGTCGAAGCGATCAAGAATATGGACATTGTGGAAGAGTTGGCATTGCCACCGGTCAAAATCCACTGTTCAGTGCTGGCAGAGGATGCTATCGCGGCCGCCATAGCTGATTTGAAGTCCAAGCAGCAAGCGAAGGCCAGCTAAGAAGGCCAGACAAGGCATCAGTGTTTCGAACGGATCTAACAAAGGCACGTATTGCCATGAGCATAACTATGACAGACAGCGCCGCCGCACACGTGCGCCGGCATCTCGATCAACGAGGCAAAGGGATCGGTCTGCGCTTGGCCGTGCGCACCACGGGGTGTTCAGGTCTGGCGTACGTGCTGGAGTTTGCTGACGAAGTGGCGGCCAACGACGAAGTGTTTGAAGACCACGATTTGAAGGTGATTGTCGATAAAAAGAGCTTGGTCTATCTTGCCGGCACTGAGCTCGATTTTCAAAAAGAAGGCTTAAACGAAGGCTTTCTGTTTCGAAACCCGAACGTAAAAGATGAGTGCGGGTGCGGCGAATCATTCACCATCTGATCGCCAGAAGCTCGATACCCTTCTGATGAACGTTCGCTGTGGTGACCGCGATGTCGGTTGATTTCTCCGACAACCATTTTCAGTTGTTTGACCTGCCGGTGAGCTTCGTCGTCAATCAAGCAAAGCTCACCCAGCGCTTCCAGGCATTACAGCGGGAATTGCATCCGGACCGCTTTGCCTCAGCGACGGCCGCCGAGAAGCGTTGGTCTATGCAGGCCGCCAGCTTGGTGAATGAGGCCTATCAAAATCTGACGAAACCGCTGTCTCGGGCCTGCTACTTACTCGAGTTGAATGGAATCTGCATTGACGAAGAAACCGACACCCAGATGGATTCGATGTTTTTGATGCAGCAGATGGAATTGCGAGAAGCCTTAGGGGATGCGCCTGAGGCGAGCGACCCGTTTAAAGCATTGGATTCTATACGTGCTGATTTGAATCAAGGTATTGACAGCAGTGCGGCGCGGTTCGATGCCGCTGCCGACAGTGGTGATTGGACAACCGCCCGAGATGTAGTCAGGGAATGGCAATTCTTCGACAAGCTCAAGCGGGAAGTGAAATCCATCGAGGCACGGCTTGATGACTGATTTCCAGCCCGCTCCAGACGCACTCATAACGCATTAAACGCATTAGAAGAATCACTACGTGGCATTGTTACAGATATCAGAACCGGGTCAAGCGCCAGCGCCGCACCAACGCCGTGACGCCGTAGGCATCGATTTAGGCACCACCAATTCGCTGGTTGCCGCAGTAAGAAGTGGCTCTGCCGTGGTGCTGGCTAATCACGACGGCGATGTTTCCACCCCGTCGGTCGTGTATTTCGCCGAAGACGGAACCGCCATCGTAGGGCGGGAGGCTGAGGCGCAATCGGTGGTTGATCCGATGAATACCATTCGCTCGGCCAAGCGCTTGATGGGTAAGGGCAGCGCAGATCTTGCCGGTACCTGGCTAGCCGGACACTACACCTTCGACACCGGTGATGAGGCGATGCCGGCGTTTGTTACTCAGGCCGGGAACAAGAGTGCGATCGATGTTTCTGCGGCAATTTTAAGTCGCTTGAAGACCGTGGCGACAGAGTCGGTGGGGGGGGATCTGGTGGGTGCGGTGATCACCGTGCCCGCCTACTTCGATGACGCCCAGCGACAGGCGACCAAAGACGCCGCGACGCTTGCCGGGTTACCGGTGCTGCGATTGATCAATGAGCCCACTGCCGCTGCAGTAGCGTATGGCTTGGATCGAGACGAAACAGGCACCGTCGTGGTTTACGATCTGGGTGGTGGCACTTTTGATATCTCCGTTCTGAAAATGCAAAGTGGTTTGTTCGAAGTGCTGGCCACGGCAGGGGACACCGCCTTGGGCGGTGATGATTTTGATGAGGCCGTGGTTGAGCTACTGAGTTCTCTGGCTGGGGTTTTGGACCTGGAAGATCGAGGCGCGCAGCGTCGCGCCTTGAAGTGCGCCAGAGACTTAAAAGAGGCCTTGAGCGATCAGGAATCGGTTGAGGTGGATTGGGACATCGACGGTTCACGATCGTGGCAGGGTACGATCAGCCGGGCGCAATTCAATACAGCCATTGAGGGATTAGTGAAAAAAACCTTGTCGCCCTGTCGGCGGGTGATGCGCGATGCCGATTTGGATAATAGTGATATCTCGGCCGTGGTGATGGTCGGGGGGGCAACTCGGGTGCCTTTGGTGCGCGATTCAGTGAGTGAGTTTTTCAACCAGACGGTTCTCACCGACATCAATCCCGATCAGGTGGTGGCCGTCGGGGCAGCCATTCAGGCCGACGTGCTCGCGGGCAACAAACCCGATAGTGATCTGCTATTGCTGGACGTGATTCCCTTGTCGCTGGGGCTGGAAACCATGGGTGGTTTGGCAGAGAAGATTGTGCCGCGCAACACCACCATACCGATCGCTCGGGCACAAGAATTCACGACCTACAAAGACGGTCAAACAGCGCTTGCGTTGCATGTGGTGCAAGGTGAGCGCGAGCTTGTGGACGATTGTCGGTCGCTGGCGCGCTTTGAACTTAGCGGTTTTCCGTCTCGCGTTGCTGGAGCTGTGCGCATTCAGGTGCTGTTTCAGGTAGACGCTGATGGGCTGCTGACGGTCAGTGCGATGGAAAAGGAAAGTGGTGTGCTTGCCACCATTGATGTCAAACCCAGTTATGGTTTGAGCGATGGCGATATAGAATCCATGCTGAAAGACTCGATGGACTATGCCGCCGAAGACATGCATAAACGTTTGCTGCAGGAGCAACGGGTGGATGCGGAGCGGGTGCTGGAGGCCATAGCGGCAGCGCTGGCCGCCGATGGCGAAGATCATCTAGACGACGGTGAGCGTGCCGCCATCGATGGTCACATTGAACTCGTGAGTCAGGCTTTGTCGGGTGAGGATGGCGATGCCATCAAAAGTGCAGTAGAAGCGCTGGAACGAGGCAGTGCCAGTTTTGTAGAACGGCGTATGAACGCCAGTGTTAAGCAGTTAATGGCGGGGCAGCACGTGGATGCTGTGGTCGCGAAACTTGAAGAATCTGAAGAGCCCTAAGTTATGCCAACCATTACCGTTCAGCCGCATCCGGATTTTTGCCCAGAGGGTGTATCGTTTGAGGTGGAATCAGGAATTTCTGTCTGTGATGCCCTGCTGCGAAACGGGGTACGCATCGAACACGCCTGCGAAAAATCCTGCGCTTGTACCACCTGCCATGTGCACGTTCGAGCCGGCGCCGAAACGCTCGATGAAGCCGATGAATTAGAGGAAGATTTTCTCGACAAAGCCTGGGGCCTCGATCCCGACTCTCGTTTGAGTTGTCAGGCAATTATTGCCGATGGAAATCTGGAAATAGAGATCCCCCGCTACACCATAAACATGGTGAAAGAAAATCACTAAAGCGCTCTTAGAACAGACTCAGGAAGCCAAGCGATGAAGTGGACAGACACCCTAGATATTGCGATTGAATTGGTTGATAACCACCCACAGGTGGACCCTCAGCAAGTTCGCTTTACTGATTTGCACGCTTGGGTGTTAGCCATTGACGGCTTCGATGATGACCCCGAGAAATCCAACGAGCGAATTCTTGAAGCAATTCAGATGGCTTGGATTGACGAATCTGATTAGATTTCCTATACAATACGTATCGTGAAAGATCCGGGGTATGGCGCAGCCTGGTAGCGCATCTGGTTTGGGACCAGAGGGTCGTAGGTTCGAATCCTGCTGCCCCGACCATCATTCACAACATTGGCCTGAGAGCAACACCTAGCACACGCTACATGATCGGCAATGCGCCTGTAGCTCATCCGGATAGAGCATCGGCCTTCTAAGCCGAGGGTAGCAGGTTCGAGTCCTGCCAGGCGCACCATTTCTTCGTGCCGCTATTCGACCAACGTCCGCGGTCATCTCTATCGCATGACGTGAGCAAATGTTTGCACAGCCGATTGCACAGCCGCGCAGGTTTGCGTTACCATACATGCTTTGCGGTGGGCGTAGCTCAGTCGGTAGAGCGCGGGATTGTGATTCCCGTGGTCGTGGGTTCGATCCCCATCGTCCACCCCAATTTAACTCCTTGGTTGTATTGTTGGCTGATGCGTCCGCATTGCTTTACCAAAGCCTGACCAATCGAGACTAGTGCCTTCGTTCAACTGTCGGTTTCACAGCGTGTTCAACCAGAGTCACGGTTGAAATCCCTTTTCCGGTACAATTGAGCCGGTAATGCATTAACCCTTGCGAGAGTGGCGGAATTGGTAGACGCGCTGGTTTTAGGTACCAGTGTCTTAATGGCGTGGGAGTTCGAGTCTCCCCTTTCGCACCATCACTAAACACGACAATTAAATCATGCAAGTATCTGTGGAAACCATCGAGGGTCTCGGTCGTAAGATGACCATTGAGCTGCCCCAAACTGAAATCGACAGCAAGATCGCAGAGCGACTGCAGTCGATCAGTAAGACCGCTCGAATAAACGGCTTTCGTCCAGGCAAAGTGCCGATGAAAGTCGTCAAAAATCGCTTTGAGCCCCAAGTGAAAGGAGAAGTGCTGGGCGCTATGATCAACGATTCGTTTTACAAGGCGGTGAAGCAAGAAGCGTTGCGTCCAGCAGGTCAGCCTGAAATCAATCCTGTGGAGGGCGCTGAGGAGCAAAGCGAAGGGTTCAGCTACGAGGCCACTTTCGAGGTGTACCCGGAATTCGATCCTGTCTTCAACGAATCGCTGAAGATCAAACGCTCAGTCGTCGACATTCAGCCCTCTGACGTGGATGAAATGGTTCAAAAACTCCTTGAGCAGCGCACAGAGTTCAACGTCGTCGATCGCGCGGCTGTCGATGGTGATCAAATTGTCATCGATTTCACCGGACGAATGGACGGGGAAGAGTTCGAAGGGGGTAAGGCGGAGAAAGCGCCGCT
>CALFBL010000324.1 GCA_937951695.1 uncultured Granulosicoccaceae bacterium
CCATTTCAGAACCGTCAAGGGCTGACAGGCGGGCAGTCACGAGAAACCTGGGTAGGGCGCGGCTATCCCGCCAATCCGGGTCGTTTAAACGATTTACGCCACATCATTTATAAAAGCGCGGACACACCCTGGCGTCAGGCGCGCACCAATCTGGGCTTGATGATGCGTAAGGGTTTGTTGAAAGAGAATATTGACGGTGAGGCCCTGCAATGGGCACAAACCCGAATGGCGGCGCGGCCGGAAAGCCGTAAAATCTTGATGATGATTTCCGATGGTGCGCCGATTGATGACAGCACCTTGTCGACTAACCCCGGGCGTTTTCTGGAAAAACACCTGCGGTTTGTCATCCAACAGATCGAGAGTAAAGAGGATATTGAATTGGTAGCCATCGGTATTGGGCACGACGTCACTCAATATTATCGCGATTCTGCGACCATCCATGATGTGGCGCAACTCGCCGATGCCATGACCACGCGGTTGGTTGAATTGTTTACCCCCAAACGCCGACCTCGAGGCTAGGCTAAGCGCCCAACCCCCTAACCCCCCTCCGGGCTTCTCCAAGCTTGAGGCGTCTCAACCCAAGATCTAGAGTACTACTGGGCCAGCAGGCTACTCACGGGCACATCGAGCATGCCGCCAAGCATCTGATCCAATGGGAATTCATCGGCGTTCAGAGTAGCTGTTAAGTCACGCAGTGTTGCCTTGGCTATCACATACTCGCCGTCATCGATGAGTACTCGCTGTGCTTGTAAAGAATCCAGCAACGGCAACGCTGGTGTCAAAGCGAGGGCGGCTTTGTTGGCCTTGATCATTAAATCCATTTCCAGCGCGTTGAGTAAGTCGCGCGCCGTGATGATGGTGTCGTGGCCGGAATTGGAAGAATCTCCCACGACATGAAGCCGGTAATCGGCATCGGCGTTCCCGCCTGAATTAGACAGCTGCAACTCGTACAGCACTTCCAAATTCCTCGTCATCAACCCTTTAATGTTGTCGAATAGTGTCTTGGAGTCCTCAGCCGATACGGCGATTTGGTTCATCGCTTCACGATAGCGTTTTGTGGCCGCTACGTTCAGGTTTTTGATGCCAACATCCAGTCGTCCTGATGTCACCGGTAGGGTCTCCACCGGAATATCGTCTCCCATTGAGACCGAATCGAAGCTCAAAAATCCGCTCAGATCGGTGATATCACCGTCGGGCGTTGCTGCAGTGCCGAATTTAACATCGTTCACTGCGGTAGGCGCGGGTAGCTCTGGCGTCGTCAAAGTGAGGGTATCAAAGGACCAAAGCGACTCGTAGTCGTATACCCACGATTCCAGAGTAGTGACGTCTGCGGTGAGGGTAGAGGGTGTTGCGATGAATGACATGCCGGAGGAATCGCTGATCGTTAGCTGACCAATCGCCCCCTCTGCGACCGTTCGAGCACCGTCGGTCTTTAGCTCCAGTGTGGATTGCTCCGACGTAAATCGGCTGCCGTCGCTGGCTCGCTCGAATTCGATCGCACCCACCTTGATGACGCTGTCAATCGCGCCGCCAATACCGGCTGTGGAGGTTATCTCTATGAGGTTGTCGCCGGTGAAGTACTGACGTAGTTGCTGGAATTGCGGATGATTGGACTCGTCAGCGACCGTTGTTTTTATGGTGACGGTGCCTATCTGTGTACCGTTATCGTCAAAGCGCAACGCGGCGTGATTGATGTCATGGTTCAAGCGCACAAACACCGGTGCGTCTGGGTTGTTGGATTCTCTGACCACGGATGTTGCCGTGCTGTGTGTTAGGCCTTTGTTGAAGGATTCTTTCTCAAACGTAAACGGCTTGAAGACCTCTATCTGAGTTAACAGCTCGTCGTATACCGATTCGGATTGAGCGCCAGCAAAGTAGGACGCACCGACCCAAGCGGCTCCGGCAATTAAAGGTATGGCTAACAATCGCTTTTTCATCCGTCTCTCGGGCTTGATCGTAACGCTAGGGTACCCTAGAATGAGGCACGCAGCGGTTTCCGGCAGAGCGTAAGCAAACCGGTTTACGATGGCCGATTATTCACCGGTTAACGAGTAGAGAACGCAAGCGATTCGCTTACTGCAGAAAGGCAGGTTGCCAGGCCTGAGCTTTGTCAACGAGCGTCATCGAGGCGAATGCCGGGCTGGTGGAAGGCAGCGTCGTGAACTCGATGTGAGCACTATTGAGCGTGTTCCAGTTGTTCGCGCCAAAGTGTCTTTTAAAAATTGCAGCAGCTGTTTTACCGTTAAAACAGATTTTTTTGATCTCGGGTGCTGATTGTATCCAATCGGTTATTGGATTGACGATCTCGCTGGCGCGATCAATCCGACTGTCCAGACTTCCCGGTCGGTGGCATTCGGACAGAACATCCCACAAAGCAATGCCGGATTGGGTCAGCGACTTCAGCCGTTCCGAGTAGGCCATGTTGTGAGCTGCAGAAAAATCCAGCGGACACTTGTGCAGGGCAGCCATAGCGATCGGCCAGAACGCATTTCTCGGATGTGCATAGTACTGCGCCGCATTGAGTGACGCCTGACCTGGCATGCTGCCGAGGATCAATACGCGAGGTGCATCGCCTGTCACTGGGGAGAATGAGCGCGCTGTGGCGTGGGTCAATGGTTTCTTACTCACTATCGGACGGCATCTATTGCTCTACAATGAGCGCCCATTATGAGCCGGTTCACCGATGACAGCCACACACGCCGCTAAGGTACCCAGCATGGGTATGGTGGTCGCCATTCTAGTCCTAGCGTCTAGCACCAGCATCATGACAACGGACATGTACGCGCCAAGCATGCCGGATCTTGCCGGGATATTTTCCACCACGCCGGCAATGGTCAAGTTGACCATCAGCCTGAACATGTTGGCGTTTGGTCTGGCGCAGTTTTTCTACGGCCCGATATCGGATCGGTTTGGACGAAAGCCGGTGTTGCTGGTTTCCTCTTGCGCTGTCATCGTCTTGTGTCTGGCCTGCACGCAAGTGACCACCGTTGAGCAACTGATCGTGGTGCGGGTGACGTTGGGCCTGGCTGCTGCGGCCGAAGCCGTGCTCGGTCTTGCCATCATTAAGGATCTGTACACCGAGAAGCAGCAGGTCAAGGTGCTGGCCGTATTGAATATGGTTATAGCCATCGCACCGGCGGTCGCGCCAATTATCGGCGGCTACCTACACATCCGATACGGCTGGACAACCAATTTTTATGTGCTCGCCGTTATGGCAACCGTGGCTCTGGCATCGATCTTCTTTTTTTTACCAGAATCCACCACACCGGATTCAACCGCGCTGCAACCCAAGCGGGTGCTAAGCAGTTACGGCCGGTTATTAATTAACCCTGAATTCATGGTGCATACCGCCTTGTGTGGTTTCGCGTTGGGATTGATCTTTGTGTTTGTGACCGGCGGGCCCTTTGTGTTAATCGAATTACTCGGGGTGCGAACCGAACATTACGGTTGGTATCAGGCGGGAATCGTGGTGGCTTTCATTGTGGGAAGCTTTTTTGCCTCACGGGTGGCGGATCGAATAGATATGCAGCTGATGCTGCACGCGGGTGGTGCAATTATCGTGTTGGGGGCTGTCATTCTGGTGTGGGTGATTCTATTCACTGACATCTCGGCGCTGTCGATCACCGCAAGTTACGCGGTAATGACGTTTGGTATGGCGGGATTGTTTGCTGTCGCGCCCAGTCGCGCCTTACGATCGATCACCACGCAGACAGGATCTGCCTCTGCGATGCTGGTGGGCTTTGAACAAACCACCGCGGGTCTTGCAGCGGTGGCTGTCAGCGTGTTTCACGATGGTACGGCTCGTCCTATGGCCTGGGTGAGCGTAGCGCTTGTGGTATTTGTATTGCCGCTATTGATGAGTTCGGAGCGACTAAATCGCAGGCACTTGAGCGATTAAATCGCCTCCCTCGGTTGCCAGATGAGGCACAACGTGGCATCGTAACGGCTAGTCAAATAATTGTCATACACCGCACCTATGCTGTCACACATTATCCTTCGTCTGGCGACCAAATTCGTTGTTTGTATTGCGCTGTTGAATGCTTCGATCCACACAGCGTTCGGCCAGTCTGACGCGTCCATTATGCCAGCTCCGGACAATGCTCATGCGTTGGTATATTCCACCACCGCGGCCGAGCTTTTCTTTACCCCGCAGGCGGGGTACCTGACCCGCATTACCCACAACGGCCGTGATCGTGGCACCACCGATTCTCGCAGTCTTTGGCTGGACGGTTTGGACCCATCCATCAGTCACCGGTTTGAACTGCACAGTGTCGACCCAGCCGGTGCCAAACGGCTGCAATCGGCTGTTGCTGTCCTGACCTTGTTTACCGGCGATTTTGTGCCTCCGGTCTATCGTGTGGAGGCAATAAATTCAGTGTTGACTGGGGACGATTTAGTCAATACCGGTTCAGGTCCCGAGGTGTCTTTATCTTCTGAAGACAATGTTTCGCCGGTGGATCCCGAGCCCGAGCTGGCTTTGAATTCCGATACCATGTCGGCGGCCAGTGAGGCCGAGGTGGCTGAGGTTGCATCAGCGTGCAACGTTAGCTCCATCAACGATCTGGTGAACTGCGCCAATGAGGCGTCACGCTTCGACGTCATCAACGTGCGTCGCGACTTGTCCTGTTCGAACGGTAACTGTTGCCCGTCCGGAAACGCTTTGCTGCAGTTACGAGGTGTCGATCGGCTGACCATTGAGGGCAACGGTAAGCGGCTGCTGCGAGAAGCCGGACATCGCCAATGCAGCTTAATCGATATCATCGGCGGCAAATCCATTAAGCTCAAAGACTGGGTGCTAGACGACGACGTTAATACGCCAGGGTGCCAAGTTGGTGACAACTGCCCGCGAATGATCCATGTGCGAAGCGCCCATTCGATATCGCTTGATAATGTCACGGTGCAAAATGGCAAGGGGTACACCATTTACATCGATCAAGTAAATGGTTTCGAGTTTATCGACAGCCGACTGATCAACTCTGGCGTGTTGGGCTTGTACATCGGACATGGCAATCGGGCGTCTACTAACGTCCGGGTTGAAAACTCCACCTTCGTTGACAACCAGACCAACGCGTTAGCGCTGCTCGGGGTGACTGGTGGTGATCCTTCTGTGAATCGGATCATCAACAATCGTTTTCTGCGCAACCATCGCCGAGGCCAGTGGCCGGTGGCCCCACAATTTGGCACGGGCTTGACCGGTGGGGGGCAGGTGTATCTTGCCCAAGCCTCAGGCGTAACGTTTGAAAATAACCTAATTCGTGACGGCTACTGCGATAACTGTTTTGTCCAGAAGCGGGCGAGGTCTGGAGTAACGGGACTTGAACTGGGTATTCCAGGACGATCAACCGTGAGTGCGATGTTCATCAACAACAACCTCATCGAGAACCACGACGGCTTCGGAATTCACAGTAACGCGAACAGCCGCCTGCCGGGCAATGTCCGCATACAGAACAATAAGCTGCTAACGAACACGGTTGGTATTGGCGTGCAAGGGGGCGCGGCATCGGACAATACGGTACGTGATACTCGCTGGTTTCAAAGTTTTGAAGGCGGCAACGATTTGGACACGCAATTTTCGGTTGAATCGTCGTGCCCCGGTGCTGCGGTAAGGCGCGTGTGCGGCAGCGCAGATGCGCGCCATGGCTCGTGTTTGGCAGAAATTACCACCAGCGAGCCCTGTTCTGCAACGCCTGTGCGGCTTACCACACGTCCGCAATCGGTCAGTTCCACTCAACGCATTCAGGCCGCGGCTTGGGTTAAAGGTACGCAAGGCGACTGGTGTCTGATGTTCTCCAATAACGGTCGGGCGGTGGCTGAGCGATGTGTAGCGTTACAAACCACGCTAGCCAGCACGGTAGGTAACGCGCTCGGCACACCCGACCTGTCGGTATCGGTGCCGAGTGGCGCCAACCAGGTTGCGGCGGAATTGCGCGTCACTCAAGGTGGGGCGCGGATGTTGATTGATGACGTAAAGTTGTCAGGGTTTTAGCTGTGAATTCTTTCCTGACCGGCTAACTTTTTGTCGACCGACTTGCGGTGAGCTCCATCAGCACGATTGATACCGCACCTAATACCATTAGCCCGATGGCTGCGAAGGTCTCCGTGCTGGTGAAGTCGGGCATTTGCCAGGAGTATCCGGTCACCACCTCCTTCGGAGGTTTACCTTCTCGGAGCACGCTTTCTGTCAGTGTCTGTTTCCACGGCCAAATAACAACCAGAGATCCGATAACGAAGCCGGTCATGACTGCCAGAGTATGGTTAGCATAGTGCTTGAACACCCAGGCCAGAATATGCGAAAAAACGATGAGGCCGAATGCGCAACCCAGTCCGAGAGGAATAAGTACACTTAAGTTAAACGTATTGATCGAGCTCAGTATCAGCGCATAATTACCCATGATAATCAGCACAAATGAGCCGGAAAGTCCCGGCAAAATCATGCTGCTGATGGCCGCAATCCCACAGATAAATACGTAGAGAAAATCGCTGTTTTCAGACGCTGGGGCGAGAAAGGCAATACCGATTGCAGCAGCTGCCCCGATGATCAATGCGGCCCAGACCGACACCTTCCATTCGGTGATGCGTTGCGCCACGTACACGATTGACAGCAAAATCAGGCCGAAGAAGAATGCCATGGTCAAGCGCTCGTGGTATTCCAGCAAGTATTCAAATGCACGAGCCAGAGAAACGATACTGATTGCAACGCCGAGCAAGAGCGCGAACAGAAACTGTCCGTCTACGTATGTCCATGCCTCTTTAAATTTGCCGTTGATCACCCATTTCGCGGCTTGTAGGTCACAACGTTTTATGGCGTTGATCAACCGCTCATAGATTCCCGTAATAAGCGCAATAGTGCCACCCGACACCCCGGGGATGACGTTCGCGGCGCCCATGGCGAGCCCGTTAAGAAACGTTGCTATATCTGATTTCACGTGGAAGGATCCAGCTCTTGCAATATCGGGGTGAGAAAGGGTTTGTGTTTGGCGATCTCGGCAGCGTTCAAGCCACTTAATTCATACGGCATCACTAACCAGTCCTCGGTAGTGTGAAGATAGTAGTCTGGCGCACGATCGGTGCGATTGTGTAGCGGCTTGTACCATGGAACAGCGACCCGGACCTCGGATGGCATGTTGCATTTAAGTCGTTTGCCGAGCCGGCTGATGACAGCCTGCACATTCAGGCCTGAGCTGAACACATCATCCACAATCAACAGGTTGTCTTCCTGGTTAATGGTTTCCAATAAATATTGTGTGCCATGCACGCGTATTTCGTCTTTGGCGTTGTTGACCATTTGTTGGTAGTTAGCCAAGCCCCGATAGGAGGTTCGAAGTGCAATATGATCAGATTCTATGCCAAGGTATTGCAGGCATTCCTGCACCGCAATGCCGACCACACTGCCGCCGCGCCAGAGCCCGACGATAAAGCTGGGGCGAAATCCGCTGTCGGCGATATTCACCCCGAGCCGATAGGCGTCCTGCAGCAGGACGGCTTCTTCGATAAAGTGTTTGGTGCTCATCAACGAAAGTGTACCTCAGGGATTTACTGGAGTACGATTTCGGGGCGCACACCGGAACGACGCAATGCTCGGGCGAAGGCTTGAGGAATCAGGACACAGTAAATATGGCCCAGAAGCGATACCTCGATGCCCAGCAATTGTTGGAAGATTCGTTCAGGCTAGCCGCTGAAGTGTATCGAAGCGGATACCGGCCAAGTTTTATCGTCGCTGTGTGGCGGGGTGGGGCGCCGATGGGTATCGCTGTGCAAGAGCTCCTCGCTTATCGGGGTGTGGAGACTGACCACATCGCCATTCGTACCTCATCCTATCAGGCTATCGATCAACAGGCCGCGCATGTGAAGGTGTACAACTTAAGCTACCTCATCAAGAAAATATCGGCTGATGATCGCTTACTGATCGTCGATGATGTGTACGACACGGGTCGCAGTATCGACGCCATCATCGAGGCACTGGAAACCGCCACCCGACGCAATATGCCACAAGCGGTTAAAGTGGCTGTGCCTTACTACAAGCCGGACCGGAATAAAACTCAACGGGTGCCGGATTTCTACTTGTATGAAACCGAGCAATGGTTGAAATTTCCGCATTCACTAGAGGGGTTAACGCTTGAGGAAGTGAGCCGGCATCGGCCGGAGCTGTATGAAATTTTAATGACCGCGAAAAACCCACCGAGCGGATTGACTGAGCACGACAACTAACGGCCGGGTCGTTGAAGAACAGTCTGTCGGCGAATTAATGCACAACGCTGCAGTATTTTGCGGTGTGATTGTTTTACCGTCAGCATCTCGGTCTTGACTCGGCGTTTAAGGGTGCGTATAAAATTACCGATCAAGATTATGGGGTGATATACATAGCAGTAATGGATGATTTTCAAGAGTAGATTGGGTTTTTAGGGGTGGCCTCAACCTCTGACATCGCGATAGCAAACTAATCCGCTATTGGGTGACACTGCAAAGGAGCCTAGAAAATGGCGCAACGTATAGTTGATGACTTTTATGAGTCGAACGACTTGAATGAGGTGGAAAATGTCGGTGATGGTCACACAGCCGAGCATGTCGTCGAAGAAGCCTTTGAAGAACCCGTAGGTACCACAGGTCGTGAAGAGAAAGATTTTCGCAGCGGGCCGATGCTGGCGCTGGAGCAGTTGGTTGAAGCGCATGAAGAGCGACAGTTCTCCGATCAGCGTAAAGCGGTTCAGAAGATCGATTTTGCCGATCGTCGGAAAATTGTCCGGCGCTCATCAGATCTGCAGCAATACCGGCCGGGTTAACGTCTGAGCAGTTGAGCGACTGCTTTAGTAGTCGTCCAAGCCGAGTATGTCGTCTGCGGTTGAAATGAGTTCAGTGATTTGAATTGGCTTTTTTAGGGTGGCTGTCGCACCAATGGAGCTTGCACTCTTTAGCGGGTCGTTCTCGCCTGCGACCAGGGAACCGCCAGAGATGGCGATGATGGGTAGGTCGCGCAACGCAGGGTTCAAGTGCAGCTGACGAATTTTTGCGATGAAGGACAATCCACCGTCTGGAATGTATCGGTCATCTAGACGGATGAAAATGTCCACGATCGCTAGACATATGGGTGCGGTTTTGCAGTACGCCAAAGCGTCGGTGGCGGTGCTGACCAGTTGCACCTCGTGGCCCCGTTCTTTGAAGGCGTTGTAAAAATCATAGCCTAGCGCGATGTCGTCTTCGAGTATCAGAATATTTGACATGACTCCCCAATCCTTGCGCTTGTCATATCCTTCGTAATAATGTCCAATACTGAATCTGCGTGTTGGGTCATTGGCGCGACAGGGTCGTTTCGACCGCCACCTTAAGAGCCTCAGTCGACACCGGCTTTCGCAGTACGGTTATCTCGGTGTAATCGTCTAGCCAAGGTACATCGTCGCTATACCCAGTCAGAAAAACAAACGGAACCTGACGTTCGCGCAGCGTTGTGGCAATGGTGGAGCTAAATTCTGCGCCGAGGTTGATGTCCAATATAGCGAAGTCGATAGCGTTATTATCAACGAGCGTTAGTGCCGCTTCGTTACTGCTCGCGGTGGACACCGCCCGTGCGCCCATGCGTTTAACTTTTTCGGCCGTTTCAGAGGCAATCATAAAGTCATTTTCCACAACCAGCGCGTGTCCGATCGTCATAGGCACACCGCTTGGTTCTGTCGATTCAAGCGCTGCCGACACAGTTTCGGTGCTCGACGTTAGCGCGGGTGCAGGCACCGTCATCGAGACATGAAGCCCATTTTTCAGAAACTCCACGTCGGTTTTTCCACCCACCAAGTGCGACAATGCGTTGTGGATCAGGTTTAGCCCAAATCCGGTGCTGGCGGGCATCGTTATTGGTTGTTCGCCGGCTTCTTCCCATGTCAGGTGCAGACCGATGTCGTCGATTGTCCAGCTTATGCGGACGAACCCGGCCTTCGATGACAACGCACCGTGTTTCGCGGCATTGGTAAACAGTTCATGCAAGACCAGCACCACCATGGGTGCTGCATCGGTAGTGATCGCAACGGGTGGGCCAGTAAAACTGACTTGGGTTAAGCCGTAGGGTTTGGCTTCGCGAGCAAGGGCGATTCTTAAATTCAGCCCCGAGGCGTTGCTTTCGGACAAAATGTTGTGTGCGCTGGCCAGCGCAAATAGCCGATTTTCCAGTGCTCGAAAGGATTCTGAATCGTGCCGTGAATGGGAGGCTGATTGGCGAACAATTGACTGCACCAGAGCAAGTACATTTCTCACCCGGTGATTGAGTTCCTGCACCAATAGCTCAAGATTGTCGACCAGTACAGTTCGCTCCGCTGACACGGTGGGAATCGCTGTACGAATAGCCTGCTGTAATCCTTTGGCAGACGCTATATCGGTGTGCTCCCACGGGTCGCTGCGGTGCACCATTGATAGTTTAAACTCTTCAAATGAGGCTCTTGGGCTCAGCCGTGTGTCGCCACTGGAGGTATCTAGAATCTTGCTTGGAGAGCCTGCCCAGCTGACGTTCGTGGCAGCTGCATCGCGAAAAAAAATCAGCTTAGATTGACCGTCGAGCTCTAGACACAGCGCGCCTGCAGTATCACTGAGGGCGTTGGAATCAACCCGCTCGGACAGGCAGTCGTAGGCGGTTATCCCTTCTGCCACTGGGTCGAGGGCTGTGCAGATCTCGTTAATAACGGCGGCGCCGGGACAACTGCCCACGCTTGAATAAAGCATTTTCGACGAATAGACAACACCTGAACACGCAATCAGCTTGACCATGTCTTTAAGATGTGGACGCAGACTCGCGGTATTTGCGTCACTGTCGTAGCGTGTAACTACAAAGGCATTGGCAAGCGATGCTGCCACCTGCACGCTTTTGCTGCGTTGTTTGTCGATTGCTGCGTTGATCTCCAGCGATAAGAATTTACCGGCTAGCTCAAGTACGTGATCCATCGCGTCCGTAGGATGCTTTGGTGATCGATGGTGAAACGCAAACAGCCCCCAGAGTTCACCGTCCACGATGATTGGCAGAGACAGGGAGGCGCCAACGTTCATGTTTTTTAAATACTGGGTGTGCACGGGAATAGTGCCGCGCAAAACGGCGAGCGATAAATCCAGCGGCATGTTTTCGTATTTAGTCAGTAGCGGGTGTTGATCGGCATCAACATCACTGATGATTCGTATCGGAGTTTTTAGGTACAGCTGACGAGCCTGTGCGGGTATGTCGAAGGCGGGAAATCTCAAACCAAGATAGCTCTGCACGTCGTTATGGCGGGATTCTGCAACGACCTCGCCAGAGCCCTCAGGTCTGAATCGATACGCTTTGACTCGATCGTAGCCCGACATCGTTCGCAGGTAGTGCACAGCGCTAATGCCAAGCAGGCTTAGCTCCTCACCGCTAATCACGGCGGCTGTACCCGCATAATCTTGCAAAGATTGCTCGCGGCGCTCAACCGTGACGGGCCCGAATTTCTTCAAAGCCCGCTCTACAATGTCAATCGCT
>CALFBL010000325.1 GCA_937951695.1 uncultured Granulosicoccaceae bacterium
GATGTCCATGCCCCATTCGTTGGATGGAATGTAGAACAACTTGGAATCCTGTGAGTAAGCCATGGGCATCCAGTTCTTACCACCGAGAAAACTCGGTACGGCAAAGATGGATTTACCTTTCTTGCCATCGGCAGATTCTGCAGGGTTACCCGGACGATTTTCCGGATCCCAAATGGGGCGACCGTTTTCATCAATGCCTTTAGCCCAAGTGATGTTCTTAACAAAGGGTGTAGCCGAGATGAAGTCCCCGTTGGTACGATCAAGAACATAGAAAAAACCGTTTCTATCAGCGGTAGCACCAGCTTTAACCATCTCGCCGTCTTTTTCCATATCAAACGGAATGAATTCATTCACGCCGTCGTAATCCCAGCCATCATGAGGTGTGGTTTGAAAGCCCCACATGATCTCACCGTTTTCAGGATCGATGGCGACGCGGGAAGACGTCCACTTGTTATCTCCTGGACGCAAATGTGAGTTCCAGGGTGCCGGGTTACCGGTTCCGAAAAACGCAAGCTTGGTATCAGGATCGTAAGTGCCACCTAACCAGGGTGCACCGCCACCGTTCTTCCACAAATCCCCTGGCCAACTGTCATTAACAGCATCGCCTGTCATCGTGGTTTCTTCGCCGTTCATCGTACCCATATGGCCTTCGATAACGGGGCGTGTCCAGACCAGATCCCCGGTATCCGGGTTGCGGGCCTGAACTTCACCGATAACACCAAACTCACCACCGGAGTTACCGGTAATAATTAAGGGCCCATGAGCGTCGGTTGGTACAATTAACGGGGCTGCTGTATAGGAATAGCCCGCTTCGAAATCAGCGATGGTTTTACGCCAGACGACCTTACCGGTCTTGGCATCTAGCGCAACGATTTTGGCGTCTAACGTGCCGAAGAATACTTTGTCACCGAGGATGGCAGCACCTCGATTTACCACATCACAGCACGGCAGAATGCCTTCCGGCAAACGGGCGTCATACTGCCACAGCTCAGAACCGGTAGCGATATCGATAGCCCACATACGGCTGTAAGAACCAGTGACGTACATGACACCGTCTTTGATCAATGGTTGTGATTCCTGACCCCGTTGTTTTTCACCACCGAACGAAAAGGACCAGACTGGAAACAGATTGTTGATGTTGTCTTTATTAATAATGTTCAGTGGACTGTAGCGCTGACCACGAGGACCCAGACCGTAGGAGACAATATCTCCCGTGGAGGCCTGATCGCCGACGATGTCGTCTACGTTAACATCGGCACTAACTTGACCGGATATCCCGGTAACCAGTGTCATAGCACTAGCCAAGGCTAGCAGCTTGAAGTTCTTCATAACTATCTCCTCCAACGGTGATTAAAATTGCGCTAGTCAATACACGCATGACAATCCAATTAGGCATATTTCCTATTTGGGTCAAGCCTTGGCTTCGCCATTCCAACGACACAAACCCTGCAGACCCTGAAATCAGCACTTTTATACTTTTACACACTCATTACTTTTACACAAGCCGTGTATGACGAGCATAACAATCACTAGTCCACGGTTACTGCAGGCAAGAGGTTGTCCTCAAGCCCAAGGTACAAATGAACCACAGACCTTTCATACTCGGTCTGTACTTCGTCCAACGAAGTAAATCTATCGGGAATCGGCTGAGCCATTGCTTCGTTCATTGTGAAACCCAAGGAAGCCGCTTCGGACAGCGATTCTTCCAACCAGTTGATGTAATCAGCAGTCTGCTCTAGGGAACCCCCACGTTCATCGCGCAAGCCATGTCCAGGCAGTATCAATTCTCGGTCGAGTGAGGCCAGTGTTTTCAGCGATTCCAGCCATCCATCGATATCCGCACTGGGCGTTGTAGGCGCTCGGTTGTAGAAAGCCAGATCTCCGGTGAAGAGCACTCCGGTTTCATCGTCGCGAATGGCGAGGTCAGAGCTGGTATGCCCACTTAAGTAGAACAAAGAGAATTTCCGGCCGCCCACCTCTTCAAAATCTGACTCCAGCGCCACGCCCGGTGCAACCACTGTGGTACCCCTCATCCAGTCGCCAATCAAACGATACAGGTTGTCAGAAAAACCATCGGCTTCAGCAATGATATTGTCGATCACCTGCTGCGGCGCAGCGAGACTGCCTCTTTCGAAAACCTGGTTACCAAAAATGTGGTCTGGATGATGATGTGTGTTGTACACCCGCAGAATGGGTTTTCCCGGAACAGTTTTCTCGATTAAATGCAGTAAAGCCTCGCCGTATCGACGCGACGGACCGGTATCGATTACAACAACGCCATCGGGTACTTCTATGAACGAGACGTTGACAATGTTGCCACCGTTCTGGAGCGTAAAATATTCGGTGCGTCCGTGGATAGCCCAGGTACCCCTGGCGATTTCAGTAACATCGAGATCATAGGCCAACTGATTGGCGTGCACCGAAGCACAACACGTACAAGCCGATCCCATCAGAAGCTGCAACGCCCGTCTACGTGAATAGTTGTGCGGCAAATTGTCAGACACATTTCGCAGTAACTGACCCAACGGGGTGACCGACGAAACGGCTGATGTCAGGACCGACTTACGGGCAGACAAGGGGTTGCTAGTGTCTCTCATCAGAGCCTGACCCCCTAGTTCTTGATGGTTTCAGTGACCGGTAGCGTAAAGTTGAATTCATTGGCTTCAGTGTCACGGGCGTAGACCAGAAGCTCATCAAGCTTGTCTTCCACCAACGGTTTCAGAGTCAAAGTTGGGTTTTCACTGATGGGTTCAAACAATTCTACTCGAGCAAGCTCATCACCCGCAGGTGATGTCACTTCTACGGTATTCATGTAAAACACAGGAATGCCAGGCGCCAGACCGGTATCCATCGGGTGACGCATACGCATGGAAAGCCGTGCAGAATTTTCTGTTTCACGCCGGAATAAGGCGCGTGTTTCCCCAAGGGTTTGGTACCAGTTATCTATACCATGTGCCAGAGCAGGAGCCGTGCATCCACCACCTGCTGCGGTAACGTAAATCCCGTTGACGTGCCAGACCCCATCACTGGTTTTTACCCCCACACGGATAGGGCTGGCCTGCTCAAGCTTTACCCGAAAACCGATGAACGCCTGCGCACGGGTGGGGTGAAGCGTAAGAATGTGCGGAATCGGATTCAGGTCTGCCAAGGCGACGATTTCTACCACATTGTCCAGAGCAGTCGCGTCGACCGTAATCGGGACTTGCATTTGGTCTTCAGCATCGTGTGGCCCGACGACTTTTACCCGCTGATCGATGACAACTTCGCCCGGGAAGAAACGGCCCGCAAGGTTATCCCACATGACCGAATTGAGTGGATCTTCCGGCAGTGTTCTTGTATCGGCTGCCAAGGCATAACTGAGCGTCAGGGCAATAACAGTGACTATGGCTTGCAATAAAATTCGGCTCATCATTCCATCCTCAAGCGCGCTGTATCTGCCAGCGACTTACGTAACAATAGACGCATTAATATTCGGGGGCCGTAAACGTAACACCGTATTTTGCAGCAATAGCCTCCATCTCTCCAGACTGAACCAACTCGCTGGCAACATCCGTTAACGCATAGCCAAGGTCCCGACTGTCGTGTTTGATACCGATTCCAACGGGCCAACTGGACCGGACAATACCGGGCATGGGTGGCTGCAGAATCTGCGTATCGATATTCGGTGACTGTTCTGCAATCCATTCGGTCTGAGCTTTTGAGGCCATTACGGCTGTAACCTCACCGCTTTTAAACAGAGTGATCACATCGTCAAAGGTTCTGCCACGTCGGATAGAGCTATGCAACTGACCGCGAAAGGCATTCGACAAGAAGAAATCACTGACAGTGTCCAGTTCAGCGCCAACAGGCTTATTCAAAAAGCGTGCAAAGGTTTCCAGTTCGGGCAGTTGCTCGGCGTCCACCACGACAGCCATCTCTTCCAGAAAATACGGCGACATCAAAACGATAAATTCATTGCGGGTATCGAGCTCACGGTCGAAAGGGACGTGCATCATGACGTCAGCCACTTTGCGATGAATCAAATCGCCCTTCCACAAATTAACGCGCAAGTCGTCATCAACACTTTCATCGGCACCGCGCATAAGCAGTCGCAGTTCAACACCCAGACTTTCTGCAAATTTTTTCGCGATGTCGACATCAATACCAGTTGCTTCGCCGTTCTCATCTTGGAAGGAGTAAGGGGCGTAGTCCTGATAGACAAAAATGGTGATGAAACCGCTGTCGATGACATCGTCTATCACTCTGGCGTGTGCGGTCGACGCCGCTAGCGCCACAGTCAAAAACAACCACGAAAACGCCTTCATCTAAATGTCTTTGGGCTGCGCTTCGATGTAAGAACGAATAGCCCACATCGCTTCCTGGCTTAGCAGATCCTGAAATGGTGGCATTTTGTAGGCACCGTTCTGACTGTACCCTTTACGCACCCGTTCCATATACCACTCATCCCCAAACACACCATCTTCAAGCAATCGAAGATCCGGCGCGATGCCACCGGAGATAGCCTCCAGCCCGTGACAACGAGCGCAATTCGAATTATAACCCGAAGCGCCGACCGCTTTGGCCAGTTCGTACTGCTTACCACCGGCTAAGCGGTACGGATTTTCTTCAACGAATTCCTCACCAATCGGATCGAGCCCTTCTGTATTGACAGCCTGGGGCGTTACGTCTCCGTGGCCATGCACCACACTGAATGAAGTTAAAATCAGTAAACCCAAGAGTGACATTGCAGCCAATCGGGCCGACACTGATTGTTGCAATGAATCCATTAAAACACCTTGAGTTGCAAAAGCTCCACTACTTTAGCCTAATTCAATTTCCTTGGGCTTGCAAGTTTTACCTACCGAAACAGCCGATGTACCTTACGGGTCTATAGGTTCCATTCACAGCCCGTTTTTGTAATCTTGACGTGCATCGCGAGTAACTACCCACCAGCAACCAGGACATCAATTTCAGCACGAATCACTTTCACCATTTCCAGGCTTCGCTCCGCTCGAGGCACCGAAATACGGTGTTCGTGTCCTACCGACGCCGGGCTGCCCGAAAAAAACAAAATTCTGTCAGCCAGCTCGATAGCCTCATCGATGTTATGGGTCACCATTAGCGCAATACATGAACGAGCTGACCATACCTTCACTAACAGGCGACGCAATCGCGCCGCTGTCTCGTTATCCAGAGAAACAAAGGGCTCATCAAGAATCAGTACGGACGGATTGACCGCAAATGCGCGCGCCAGGCTCACTCGTCTGGCCAGTCCGAGAGAGAGCTCATTGGGGTACAGCGAAATGTGGTCCGATAAACCCAGTTCTGCGAACAGCTCGTGAAACGTCGCGTTGTTCACCGACACGGCCACGTCATTCAGCGCTAGCTGAACGTTTTGCTCTACCGTGCGCCACGGTAACAATCGCGGTTCTTGAAAAACGGCGGCCATCTTATGACGGCTGTGTGTATCGTCAACGCTGACCGTGCCGTCGAAGTCAGTATCGAGCCCCAAAATACAACGCAGAGTGGTTGTCTTTCCGCACCCGGAAGGGCCCACGATGCACGTGAAAGAATTTTCTTCACAGACAAACTGCAGCAAATTAAGCACATCCAGTTCCGCACCCTCACTGGATTTGAATTGCTTGGACTTTATATTGACGTCAAGCATTGCTCACACGCCAACGTCTCGCGTGATTCTCAAGCGGCTGCAACACCAGATACTCCACCACCAGCATGACGGCGACAAACACCAGTGTGTAAGCGAGTATGGTTGCGACATCGAATAACTGAAAATGCAAGTGAATCTGAAACCCAACGCCGTTGGAACGGCCCAACAGTTCAATCACCAGCACCACCTTCCAAATCAGTGCCACACCCGATCGTGTAGCGGCGGCAAAGTACGGCTGCAATTGTGGTAACACAATATGTCGCAGTGCCTTCCAGCGCGAAAAATTAAACACCCGAGCCATCTCTGCAAACTCAGGTTCAAGCGACTTTGCCCCCTCGCGGATAGTGACCACCACATTGGGAATTTTGTTCAGCGCAACCGCCCCAATGGCTGCGGCCTCATTTAGACCGAACCAGATGTAGCTAAGTACAATAATAACCAGCGCGGGCAGGTTCAGAAACAGAATGACCCATGGATCAAACAACTTGTTCAGCCCACCGTTTCTGCCCAACACTATGCCAATGGCGCCACCGATGGCCATAGCCACTACAAACGCGGCAAACACCCGGCCGAGTGTTGCCACGGTATGACGCACCAATTCACCCGAATTGAACTCAACACCGATGGCTGCGGCCACTGCCACCGGTGATGGCAGCGCACGGCTTTGCGCCAACCAGGCACTCACCGTCCAGAGCAGCAATAATGCCGCCACAGAAAGCAGCCAGACTGGTAACCGAGCGCTACGCAAGATTCTACAAGCAATTGATGTTATTGCATTCCCGACAACGCCGGCCAGTAGGTTCCCTCAACCATCACCGGAGAATCGCCGACTAATTTTGTCCCGCCCAGTTCGGCCAATATGGCATACAGCGCACTGGCATCAGCGACTTCATCATCGAGCGAACGGCTCGGCACCCCTTCTCTAAAACGGTCGCGCAAGGTGATCAAAGCGGCACCCTTATCTTTAATGACGCCACTGCTGCCAAGTCTTGCCCACTCTTCGTCCGAGTCGCTCAGTAGTAGTTTGGTATCGCGAGAAGCTTGCACAAAACCTTTGGCAGCATTCGGGTTATCGTCGGCCCATTCGTCAAAAAACACATAACCGATGGCCGACACCGGGCCTTTGGCACCTAGGGCCTGCGCGGCATCTTCGGCACTCACCAATCTCCGGAACCCTTCTGCCTCAAGCCGGGCCGAGTAATGCCAATAATTCAGCATGGCGTCAAGTTCACCTTCGCGGGTTTTTTCAGCCAGTAGCGGTGGCGCACCGAAGGCGATTTCATTTTCAGCGTTGATGTCTAAATCGAGATCTTGTTTAGTCATGCCCTGGATCAACAACCAGCTTTTATCCAGCGGGCCGCCCGCCACCCCGATTTTCTTGCCTTTAAGATCGCCCAATGACCTAATGTCACTATCGGCTGCGACCATGATCGCGCCAACCGATGAAGAATACGGTACAAAGGTCAGCGCCTGTCCCGACGCTCTTTGTCGTGACACCCACAGCCAGTCTGCGACGATAACGTCCACCGCCCCTCCCTGCAATGCAATACGGGTGGCATCCCCGCTGGCGTAGGGGACAATTTCCACATCCACGCCGTTGGCCTGGTCAAAGCCGCCGTGCTTCATCGACGCGAGCTCCCAGTTGACCGTACCAAACTTCAAAACACCGACTTTGACAGGCGTGTTTCCTGCGGCAACGACAGGACCGATTGCTACTGC
>CALFBL010000326.1 GCA_937951695.1 uncultured Granulosicoccaceae bacterium
CGGCGTTCGGTATCCTGGCTGCTAAATGGTTCATCCAGCAACAGGACGGGGGGGCGTGGTGCCATGGCTCGGATCAGCGCAACTCGCTGCTGCTGGCCTCCAGACAGCTGGTGGGGATAACTGTTGGCGTAATTCTGCATGCCCACCAGTTCCAGCAACTCATCCACTCGATCACGAACCTGAGATTTTTTCATGCCGCGCATGCCAAAGGCCACGTTTTTCCGCACGTTCATATGGGGAAATAGTGCGAGGTCCTGGAACACCATACCGACGCGGCGGTGCTCGGGGCTGGTGTGTTGCTTGCCATCGGCCATGGTCTCACCGGCGATGATTACCTGACCTTGGTTCGGGGATTGAAAGCCTGCAATAGTTCGCAAAAGTGTTGTTTTGCCGCAACCGCTGGGGCCCAGAAGGCAGCCGATATCGCCTTGGGGCAAGGTGAACGAAACATCGTTCACTACCCGCGTTTTGCCGAGCGTGACGACAATATGAGACAGCTCGAGCTGGGTGGGTGCGACCGGTTCAACCATAAGCTAATGATAACGGATCAATCGCCGACTCGGGTGCAGGGGCGGCACTTACCCACCGTTCACTGGCATCGCCCACTGCGGTGCTGCGAAGAACAACCCCCCGAAAGGGTTGAATTCAACGATAATAAGGCTAAGCTGCTGAGGCAAATCCGGCCACGATGGCGCATGGCGCCGATCCACCCGGCTAGCCTTTTTTTTAAAAAACAGATTATTTGACGAGCCGTTCATCATGAAAGAATCTACTGTCGAGGCGGTCGTGTTGGTAACTCGCGATCAGCTTCCCATGCATTGCCCTGCTCCAAATTCCACGTTATGGGACGGTCACCCCAAGGTGTACATTCCGTTGGAAGGCGGCGGTGTGCAGTCGTGCTCTTATTGCGGAACCCGTTATCATTTAGTGGACGCCAAGTCGGGTAGTCAACCCGATAATGGTGCTCAAGACTGATCGGTTAAACGCCAGAACTACTCCCGATATGTTGTATGGACAAGAAAGTATTGTTGCCTTAGAGGACACCCAGTCCGATCGTTACTGGCAGCATTTGAGCGACATCGTGCCCGAGTTCAGGGCCGATTATTTCAACGATTCCTGGCTGCAAGAAACTGGCGTAGTGGTGGGGCTGGCCTCAGCGGGTCGTGGTAACACACAGATTCTCGCTGTCAATGGGCAGGAACTCGTATTGCGCCACTATAAGCGCGGTGGTTACGTCAGCAAGTTGTCGGAAGAACGCTACCTGTGGACTGGGCTGGACTCGACACGGCCGTTTCACGAGCTGAGTTTTCTGACCCACTTACAAGCGATACGTTTGCCAGTACCCAAGCCCTATGCAGCTGAGGTGATCAGAAACGGGGCCAGTTACAGCGGCAGTTTATTAACGTATCGCGTCCCGGGACTCACGCTGGCGGAAAGCTTTATTGAAAACAAAATGACACCGGATTTGTGGCATGACTTGGGTGGAGTGATCGCGTTATTTCATGCACAAGGTATCTGCCACGCGGATCTGAATGCCCATAACATCCTTATGCGTGCAGAACCTGAGCCTGACGACGGACCCGGTATTGTGGTCTTAGATTTTGATCGCGCAGCGTTTAAAGATCCCGGCCAGAGTGACTGGCAACACAAAGTTCTGTCGCGCTTGCAACGATCGTTACTGAAAATTGCAGACAAGTATCAGTCGGCATTGCTTGAAATTGCATGGCAAACAGTACTTGACGGTTTTCATGGAAAACCTCGCCTTTAGAGTTCCATGAATGAAACGTCGCCTTTAGTTCTACGCCTGGGCAAAACCGAGTAACGCAAGGTACCGGCTCAAACAATCCTGCTGCCCGATCGGGGTCACCGTTTGATCGGTTTGACAAACTTGCAACAGTGTGCGTACAACGTCGGCGGCATCGGCCGACTGTGTAATTTGCTCGCGTTCGGACAGCCATCGAACCGCATCACTAAAATTACTCGTGTGCGGGCCTGTTACGACCGCTACGCCATGAAAATAGGGCTCAAGGACGTTATGCCCACCGCGCTCGATCAACGAGCCACCGACAAACACAGCCCGCGCGCCACAGTACCAGTCGTGCAGCTCGCCAAGGCTGTCGGCGAGGTACAATCGGCTGCCGGCAGTCGGTGTGCCCCCCGTGCTGCGACGCTCGATCGTTTGATCTGGAAAACGAGCGCACAAGCTTTTGTACAACTGATTGCACCGCTCCATGTGTCGAGGCACGATAACCAGCAGGCCACAGTCGCTTTGTTCTAGCCACTGCTGCGCCAGTTGCCGTTCTTCTGGCTCATGGGTGGAAGCTGCGACGACGTAGTTCGATAATGTTGCATTATCGGCAAAGGGCGAGCGGCAGTGCGCTGGCCGGTTATCAGCAAACTTTAAATCTCCCACCACGCTGATGTGGCTCGCATCGGCCCCCAGTAATTCATAGCGCATCGCTTCTTCGTCACTGCGGGCGAGAATTCGAACCTTCGACAATGCGGCTTTGTAAGCGGGGACAAAAGTTGTCGCCAGCGGGCTGCCCGTTCGAATTGTGTGAAGTGTTTTCTCGGTCGCGCGAGCGTTAATCACGGTGACAGGGATAGCTTGTTGGTGTAGGGCGCAATACAAATTGGGCCAGATTTCAGTCTCCATCATCACCACGTTTTTAGGCTTGGCGCGACGGATAAAGCGTCGGGTAATAGGGATGGAATCGATGGGGCAATAGGCGTGTTTCATATACGGCTCAAGCCCGGATTGTCGTATGCGTTGTTGCAGTACTTCAAAGCCAGTAGTGGTGTTGGTGGTGACTAACCAGCGTGTGTCAGAATCGCTCTTTAAGCTGTGTTGCAGCCCAGCTGCGAGCAGTGGCCAAAGGGTTTGTATCTCTCCAACAGACGCTGCGTGCCACCAGTGGTCAGTGCGTTTACAAGCTGCAATGAACCCGATACGTTCTTTTAAGTAGCGGGTGTCGCGGGTGAGAAAACTTTTCCATTTGGCGTGGGTGACGAAGATCGGTAACGCTGCGCGCATCAACCAGCGATAGCGCCAACCGGCCCCGTTTGCTGATGCGTTTGGGCTCACCAGGCGTACGGGTTAGGTTCGCCCAGTGGGGGCTTAAACCGTCTGTGCAGCCAATAGTATTGTTCCGGGTATTGTCGAATATGCTTCTCGAATAAGTCGTTAAGCGCTTGTGTGCTGGTGGCTTCGTCCGACGGATCAAGCTCCAGCGGCGAGAAAAAAGCGATGTGATAGCTGCGACCATTTTGATGACGCGTCGGGATCATCGGGATAATGGTGGCTTTGGACATTCTCACAATGCGAGCCGAACCGTTAGAGGAAAGCACTGGCTGATCGAAAAACTGCGTGGGAATACCGCCGTGGGAAGCGCCGACGTGTTGGTCGGGTGAATACCACGCGGTGTTGCCACGCTTTAAATGTCGGATCACATCGCGAATGGATCGCTTTTCCACCATATGCATTAGCCGGCGTTCCCGTTGCATCAACATCCAGTTGTCCAGCATGGGGTTTTTCGGAGCGGCGTACACCGCGAACACTCGAATGATTGGCCCCAGATAAGCACCGGAGAGTTCCAACATCGAAAAGTGCGCTTGCAACAAGATAACGCCTTTGTCGGATTCCAGAGCTTTGTTCAGATGATCCAGCCCAGAAATGGTGAAACGCTCTTCAATCTCTCTCAAACTACGGAACCACATCCAGGCGTTTTCGATAGACGTCATGCCGACATGATAAAAGACGCTTTTGGTCAGTTTGGCTTGTTCCTCAGCGCTCAAGTGAGCAAAGGCCAGCGCGATGTTGGTCGCGGTGATGTGGCGACGGCGAGGCATAAGCCAGTACACCACGCGCCCCATCAAACGCCCAATACTCATGGCCTGATCAAAGGGCAACCGCGTTACCAGCCAAAACATTCCCAAACCTAACCAGATACCCCAGTACTTAGGGTGGAGGTAGTCGGACGCGTTAAAGGTGATCTCATCAATCGGGGGGTCGTTTTCGGGGCTGCTATCCGGATCGATGTCTGCTTCACGCTTCAGTCCACCGTGCGCATTCAGACTCAACCCGCCATTAAAGCTGTTACTTTTCGGTTTGTTATTCAGGGGTTGGCTCGAGCAGTGCATTGACGGCACGCAAGTCTACTTCGTTTAGCGTGCCAGCGGCTTCTTTCAAAGTTAGCGTATTGAAAACGTAGTCGTAGCGCGCGCTTACGAACGCAGAGCGTGCACTAAACGTATCTCGCAGCGCTTGTAGTACATCGACGGATGTTCGCGTTCCAGCACGAAATCCTGCGTCTGCAGCTTCTGCCGATTTTTGGGTGGAGTCGAGTGCTTGTCGGAGCGCTTTTACACGGCTAATGTTGGTTTCCACGCCGCGGTAGGAATCTCGTGTTTGCTGGACCACCGTGAGTTCCTGGGCACGCAGGTTTGCTGTGGCTGAAGCCACCTCAGCTTTGGCACGCGCCACTTCAGAATTGATGCGACCACCGGTGTATAGCGGCACACTGACCTCTAAGCGGATTTCACCGGACTGATTGTCGTTGTTGAAATCAAACTCCGTCTCGCGGTTGGATGTACCGGTTGAACCAATCGCCAAAAGATCTAACGTCGGGAACCTTGCGCCACGTTCCGCACGAACCCGAATGCCTGAGCTCTCCAACTCTAACCGGCTCGTTGCGAGATCGAGGTTTTGGTCGCGAGCGACCTCCACCCACGAATCGATATTGGCAGGCTCTGGCGCCACCAGCGGTATATTGTCCTTCAATCCATCAAGATTTGTAATATCGACGCCTGATAGAACACGCAGCGCTTCCAGAGTGGTCGCCAGAGTGTTTTTCACGGCCACGACATCCGCCACAGCCAAATCATACGAGGCCTGCGCTTCGCGAACGTCGGTAACCGTGGACAGCCCGACGTCAAAGCGTTTTTCGGCTTGGTCTCTCTGCCGACCGATCGCTTCCAGTTCCGCTTGGTTAAAGGCCAGATCGGCTTCGGTACGCTTGACGTCAAAATACGCCGAGGCGACGCGAGTGATTAGATCCTGACGAGCGGCCTCAAGCGTCGCATCGGCCTGTAACACGCTCACTTTCGCTTGATTGAGCAACGCGTAGTTTCTTCGATTATAAAGCGACTGACTTAGCGACAACGTCAATTGACTTGACTCAAAGGTGTCGCTGTTGTCGTCATTGCTGTCGTTCACGCTGAACGTGGCGCTGGCGCTGATTTGCGGCAAAAATGCCGAACGCGCCAGAGGTAGCTGCTGTCCAGCTGCGCTGCGATCCGCCACTGCGGCCTGCAGAGTCGCGTCGTTTTCTTTGGCCAGCTCGTAGATGTCGATAAGGTCTTCGGCCTGCGTGCTCAACGGAACAAGCAGAGCAATAGTGCACGCACGGTAGAGTATTCGATGACGTAAGGATGCGGCCCGCCGGGATGAGGGTAGTGCCAATGGATTAATCATGAACTCTTTTTAGAACACAAAAGCCGATTCTGTTATCGAAAAATTCACCAATGGATCAACTTGAGTCTCAAACAGGCTGCTGCGGGTCCATTCTGTTGCAGACATGCGCGTGAGCAGAATGGCTTGCATCGTCGGCTGGGCACGATCGCCAACGATGGCAAACAAACGCCCGCCTATGGCCATTTTCGTTTTGTAGAATTCTGGAATGGCTTCCACCGCGCCACCAAACGCGATCGCATCGTAGGCATCGCGCGCGTCCCAGGCTTCCGCTGCATCCTGTTCCAACAATGTCACGTTCGTAACGCCTAGTGTCTGGATCTGGGCTCTGGCTTTTGCACACAGCTCTGGGTGGATTTCGAGGCTGTCGCAATGCTGGCAAAGTCGCGCCAAGCACGCAGTAAGATAGCCCGATCCTGTACCAATTTCGAGAACTGAATCCGTTGGTCTCAGAGCGAGGGATTGCAATAAGCGGCCATCGACAGTCGGTTTGAGCAATGTCTGACCAAATCCAACGGGAAGTTGGTAGTCGCTGTAGGCCAAACCGCGATGTTCGTCAGCGACAAATTGTTCTCGAGGAACCTCAGCCAATACATCCAGCACGCGCTGATCGAGCACGTCCCAAGGACGGACCTGCTGTTCAATCATGTTTTCACGAGCTTGCTGTAATTGGTTCATAGTAGTTCAGTTTTCTTCGAACAATAAATTGGCTGGATACCGGGTTACCACTTCCAGCAGCGCATTATAAAAGATGTTTTTCATCTGTTGCCAGAATCGCCCCCCGAGCGATTGGCCTCAGTTTTCGGGCGCCTGCGTCGACGTCGACGCTTTTTTGCAACACCGGTTCCTGCGCCATCGCCCGCAGTGGAGTTTGCGCCGGGTGATGCGGCCGGAGCTGAGCCTGAAGTGCCTGCTGCGCTCAATGTTGAAGCTGCTACGTGTGACCTTTTCGTGCGCGGCCCTCGATTGCCAGAATTGCCGCTACCCCTGCGTCCGCTAGGGCGTTGGCGGTTCTGAACTCGATTACTGCTATCTCCCCAGACCGGCTTAAGGGGTTCGATTAGCAGGTCATCGGTAATGGGCTCGGTAGTAATGCTTTCACCGATATAGTCGAGGATCTCTGGCAAGGAGAATGCGTATTCCTCGCAGACAAAACTGACCGCTTTGCCTTGGGAGCCGGCGCGAGCTGTGCGGCCGATCCGGTGCACATAGTCTTCCGCGTGTTGTGGCAAATCGAAGTTGAACACGTGGCTCACGTCATCAATGTGCAGACCCCGTGCGGCCACATCAGTGGCAATCAGAATGTTGAGTTGACCGCTGGTGAAGTCAGCGAGAATTTTTTGTCGCTTGTTCTGCCGAACGTCTCCTGACAGGGTGCCGCAAGCAACGCTGTTCCCGGTTAAATACGCTTCCACTTTTTCGGCAATGCGTTTGGTGTTGACGAATACGATGGAGCGGTCGGGTGTCAGGGTCTGGATGAGGCCCAACAGTAAGGGAATTTTTTCATCCGACGCCGGGTGGTACAAAGTTTGACGGACCCCGTCGGCAGTTACGTTAGTGACGTCGGTTTTTAACGCTACCGGGCTGTCCATATGCTCATAAGCGAGCTCCATGACGCGATGCGACAAGGTGGCCGAAAACAGCATACTGGTGCGATCTTCTGGCTCTGGCATACGCCGCAGCAGGTAGCGTATGTCCGCGATGAAGCCTAAATCAAACATGCGATCAGCTTCGTCCAGAACGCAGATTTCGAGGCGTTTAAGGTTGAAGACCTTTTGCTTAAAATAATCAATTAATCGGCCGGGTGTGCCGATAACAATGTCAACGCCGTTGGCCAGTTGATTACGTTGTTTTTCATAGTCCACCCCACCGTAGGCAACCATGGAGGTCAGGCCGGTGTATTTGCCCAGATCATCGGCGTCTTTTTTGATCTGTATCGCCAACTCTCGGGTTGGGGCGAGCACCAACATTCGGGGTTGATTTTTATCTCGTTCACTGCCACCGTGCTGGAGCAGCCGAGCGAAACTGCCTAACAGAAACGCCGCGGTTTTTCCCGTGCCAGTTTGAGCTTGAGCGGCGATGTCGTGGCCATCGGCGATGGCCGGTAGCGCCAAGCCCTGAATCTCTGTGCATCGATCGAAGCCCAGTTCCTTGATTGCTCGCAGCAGTGGCTCTGGCAGAGCCAATTGGCTGAATGCCGGTGTGACTTCAGAATCTTTGGTCATGAGTTTGATACATTTAGGATATGACACCCGGTGATGTCGGAAGCCTCACCGAGTAACATGCGTCATCGACGTTCGATAACGCAAAGGCACTGTGGAGGTACAATATATTATGAGTGAACATATTACCGCGATTACAGACTGCAACTTCGATTCTGAGGTATTACAGTCGGATGTGCCCGTATTGGTGGACTATTGGGCGGAAAGCTGCGGCCCCTGCAAGGCGCTGGGCGCGGTCCTGGAGGAAATGGCGCCCGATTACGCCGGTCGCGTGAAAATCGTTAAAGTCGACATCGCCAGCAACCCGAATTCGGCCGCTCGCTATGGCGTTCGGGCGTTACCGACGTTAATGGTGTTTAAAGACGGTGCCGTAGATAAAACCACTCAAGGGGCCTTGTCACGGGCGCAATTGACCGAAATGCTCGATCAAGCGGTCTAAAACAGGCTGAAAGGCCGGTTTGGGTGACTCGTTCAGGGATGCATGATCACCCTGGCATCGACAGGCGACTGGTACCATTTATGCTCATAAACCGCTTAATCCGCTGATAAGTAGATCGATTTTTGCCCGCCGAGTCGGGCTGAGCCCCCGATTGATCAGTCTTGGTAGACGTAATGTATATTGCGTGCTAACGTATAGTGGCTGAACTCAGCGTGTCACTCTCTGCGCCTTCGTCAACGACCTGCCCTTCGTGGATGGCCTCCTCTTGGTCGCTTTGAACGTAGCTTGGGTCCAGGTTGAGGGATTCATCAGAGGAACTATCCGTGTCAATAGAACCGGTCGAAGGCGTGCGTTCCACTTGAATATCGTTGACGCTCATGACTTTGAGGGTGGATGGGATAGATTCACAAGCACACAATGTTTGAAGACAGGTACAGTCAGGTTTTGATGATGAGGTGGGTCGGAGTGGAGTATATCCTCAATGAATCTCGCGCAAATACAGCGAACTTGAGGAACTTGGACCGGCGGTGTTTCGAGTTGAATAACGACTTGAGTTTGATGATGGCTGACTACGGATGCGCAGGCAGACTAGGTTGATTGCTTCGGCGCTCGTGCTTGGTTTCGATCGACAGGAAATGAGTGAGAAAGCAAAAGCGCGATGACAAATACTGAAGATGGTCAGCTTGAAACAGCAGAAACTCGAGTCGGA
>CALFBL010000327.1 GCA_937951695.1 uncultured Granulosicoccaceae bacterium
AGCGATGTGCAAGAGGTTCACAGGAGCGTTGATGTCATCAACGTATTCCGCTTCGCCACTAACATGCAAGGCGGCACTGTCGTGCCGCAACGATTGACCAGCGCTCATGACCCAATCCCTAATGAAATTTCTGTCGCCATCTCTGACGTAACATCGGATACATCCGTAAGCGTTCGCGACTCCTTCTGCTCAATAAAAAAACGCCTTAGCAAGCTACCAGCAACTCGTTGCCGATACGCCGCACTGGCCCTCGCATCATCAATGGGCTGAAAATCTGTCGCCAAGGCCTTCGCCGCACGGGTAATCGCAGCGTCATCCAAAGCAGAGTGCATTAGTACAGCTTCCGCGGCGGCGGCCCGTTTTGGAATAGCTGCCATACCTCCATACGCCAGACGTACCGAATTAATCGTGTTTGGATTAGAGGCCTCGTCAAGATTCATCCAGATAGCCGCACACACCGAACTGATGTCATCGTCCATACGCTTGCTGATCTTGTACACCCGCAGCACATCTCCGTCTTGTGGCAAAGATATGCGCACTGAATGAATCCATTCGTCATCCCGGCGTGCGGTTCTACGATAATCCAAGAAGTAGTCGGACAACGGCAATGTTCGAGTAACTAAGGCACCCGATTCTCCACGCAGAGAAACCAAGTCGATCTGCGCATCCAAGGCCAGCAACAACGGTGGCAGATCCCCAATGGGGGATGCGGTTCCCAGGTTGCCACCAATGGTGGCTTGCGAACGCACCTGCTCCGCTCCAAAACGTAGCAACATAGGAATGGCATCAGGGAAATCGAGTGTCAGTGTTTCCACTAAGGTGGCGATCGATACACTGGCGCCGACGATAATTTCTGATGGCTTGTGTTCAATGGCGTTCAGCTCCTCTACATCCTTGATATGAATAATGGACGACCAAGCCATTAACTGCTGCGTGACCTCCAAGGCTTTGTCAGTCCCACCCGCGATCACGTCGGCATTCGGTAACCTTGACCACAAGCTCATCGCATCAACCAATGTTCTGGGCACATGAACACAATGTTCATAGCCAGATCCATCCCCGTGAGAGCCGTTCGAGGCTTCTGCGTAAATACGTCGCAGAATTCTCGCCGTATCAGCTTCCGCAACATCAAACGAATCAGTTAATCGCAACTCACCCTCACTCCCTAACCCAAACCGCCCCTGCAACAACTCCATAGCCGCGGCAATAATTGGCGTATACCCCGTACAACGACACAAATTTCCACCCAGGTATTGCTCGACTAACGCATGCTGCTGTACTGGGTCCTGCATAAGAGCCGGTGCGTTAGTATCGGCATTGACATCGGTATCGGTATCGGTATCGGTATCGGTATCGGTATCGGTATCGGCGTCAACACCATCATCCACATCAAACCGCTGATGAAGCAACGCAAACAAGCTCATCACAAACCCCGGCGTACAAAACCCGCATTGCGAACCGTGATGCTTTACCAGCGCTGCTTGCACGGGGTGCAAATCGGTGGCGCTACCGATATGCTCAACGGTGATGAGCTGACGTCCTTGCAAGGCTCCCATCATTAAGATGCATGCATTGGCTGGAGTGTATTGCAGTGGCAAACCGGTGGGGGTATCGCTGGCACTGACCAGTACCACCGTGCAAGCACCACAGTCGCCAGAGCCACAACCCTCTTTGGTGCCGGTGAGGTTCTGCTGCAAACGCAACCAGTCGAGCACGGTTAAATCGGCACTGACGCGGTTACCTGGCTTGGAATCGAGCTGAACCAGGGAATTGTTTAGTAAAAATTCAATCATGGCCTATCTTGTTGCTTGTCGAGGTGGGGTGTCAAACAACCAAAGATGTCGGTTTAAATGTGGTGACATCCACCAAGCCGATATCCGATATTCGCAGCTCTGGTATAACCACCAGCGCTAACAACGAATGCTGCATATAGGCGTTGTTTAGTGTGCAGCCACAGTCTTGCATGGCGCTCACCAACTTTTGCGCTTTCTCAGCGACAATTTCAGCGCGTTCGTTCGACATTAAACCGGCGATGGGCAATTCAACCAGAGCTTGCTCACCGGCTTCGGTAAAGAGCGTGACGCCACCACCGACTTCACCTAACCGGTTGGCGGCTTTCGCCATCAGCGCACGATCGGTACCAACGACAATCATGTGGTGGCAGTCGTGCGCGACGGTGGATGCCATAGCGCACGGTAGGTTGTAACCAAAACCGGACACAAAGCCGTTCACGACAGCACCGGTAGCGCGATGACGTTCTACCAGAGCAATTTGACAAACGTCGGCTGCCAAATCCATTTCCAACAGGCCGTCTTTAATGGGTACGTCATGAGTCAAGGCTTTGGTGGGCGCTTGATTCTCGATGACGCCGATGACGCGTACGGTTGCCGTTGTTGCATCGACAGGCACTTTGTGTTCGGCAGCTGTAATGCGGATATCATCTTCGCCAAGCGTCTTACCCATCTTTACGGTATTGATCGCAGACTCGGGATAGCTCGCTTCAGGAATATCGATTCCCAGCGCCCCGTTCTCAGCCACCACCTCCCCTCGGGCCAACACCATTTCAATGGGTAACGAGGGCAGATCGGAACTGATGATCAGATCCGCTCGGCGACCGGGCGCGACGGAACCCAGCTCGCGTTCCAGACCAAAGTGCTGTGCGGCATTCAAGCTCGCCATTTGTATGGCGGTGATCGGCGGCAGACCTTGTGCGATGGCATGGCGCACCACTCGGTTCATGTGCCCATCGTTAACCAGGGTGCCCGAATGGGAATCGTCGGTGCACAGGATAATGTTTCGGGGGTCCAGTCCGTGTTCGGTGACGGCTTTGATCTGCGGCGCTACGTCGTACCAAGCGGAACCCAGCCGCAACATGGCGCGCATACCTTGACGCACTCGTGCGATAACATCTTCAAGCCGGGTGCCTTCGTGATCATCGGCAGCCCCGCCTGCGGCGTAGCCGTGAAATGCCCGGCCGAGATCGGGCGATGCGTAATGGCCACCCACGGTTTTGTTTTTATCCTGGGTAACCGCAATTTCGCCAAGCATGGTGTCATCGCCTGCGATCACGCCAGGGAAATTCATGACCTCGCCCAGCCCGATGATATTGGACCATTCCATGGCCTCTGCCACATCCGCTACCCCGAGCGCGGCTCCGGCGTTTTCAAGCCCCGGCGCCGATGGCACACAGCTGGGCATCTGCACATAGACGTTAATGGGCATCTCCAGGGCTTCGTCGCGCATCAAGCGCACACCTGCCAGACCCAGAACGTTACCAATCTCGTGGGGGTCGATGAACAAGGAGGTGGTGCCGTGGGGGATGACGGCGCGTGTAAATTCCGTCACCGTCACCATTGCGCTCTCCACGTGTAGGTGGGCGTCGCATAATCCGGGCACCAGATAGCGCTCTTTGGCCTCAATGACACGGGTAGTCCGATTGATAGTGTGACTGGCGTCAGGGCCCACGTAGGCAAATCGGCCGTGTTTGATGGCGATGTCGGTGGCGGGGATGACCTCGCTCGAATAGACGTTGACCCACTTTCCGCCGCGTATAACCGTGTCGGCAGGCTCGCGGCCCATGGCTACATCAACCAGTGATTTTGCGCATTCTGGCCAGCTGGGTACCTTTTTCACGAATGAGCTCCTATATAAGTGAGGCAGCGCCACGGCAGTTAACCGGCCTACTGGCGGGATTTATGCAGGATCTGACCACGAACCGTTAAATACCTCCGGTATACTGGCGCGCTGTCCGCCTGCACCTCCTGCGCGCGCATCACCTAATAAACCGAACTTGCTGCCGTGATCCAGAAACTACGAAATATTGCCATCATAGCCCACGTTGACCATGGGAAAACCACCCTCGTCGACAAGCTGCTCCAGCAGTCCGGCACGCTCGACGCGCGCAAGGATACGACTGAGCGCTTGATGGATTCCAACGCGATCGAAAAGGAACGCGGCATCACGATCCTGTCGAAAAATACATCGATCAAATGGAACGACTACCGCATCAACATCGTGGACACCCCAGGACACGCCGACTTCGGTGGTGAAGTGGAACGTGTTCTGAGCATGGTCGATTCGGTACTGCTGTTGGTGGATGCCGCTGAAGGGCCGATGCCGCAGACGCGCTTTGTTACCCAGAAAGCATTCGCCATGGGTTTTCGGCCAATTGTGGTTATCAACAAAATCGATCGCGAAGGTGCACGACCCGATTGGGCGCTGGACCAAACGTTCGAACTGTTTGACAACCTCGGTGCCACTGATGAGCAGCTGGATTTCCCGGTTATCTACGCATCGGCCATCAATGGTTTTGCAGGCTTGGAACCCGGCGTTAGTGAAGGCGATATGCAGCCCTTGTTTCAAACCATCGTTGATGAAGTACCCGCGCCGGATGTCGACACTGAAGGGCCTCTGCAAATGCAGATCTCCTCTCTGGACTACAACAGCTACGTGGGTGTTATCGGTATTGCCCGAATCAAACGTGGCCAGCTGACGCCCAACCTGAACGTCAAAGTAGTTGACGTTGACGGCAAGGAGCGCAGTGCACGAATACTTCAAGTGCTCGGCTTTCACGGCCTGGAACGCATCGAGACTCAACTGGCAAATGCCGGGGACATCGTGTGCATTACTGGTATCGACAAGCTGCACATCTCCGACACCATATGTGACCCTCTGAACGTTGAGATCATGCCGCCTTTATCGGTGGATGAGCCCACCATCAGCATGATGTTCCAACCGAACTCGTCTCCGTTTGCCGGCAAGGAAGGCAAGTACGTCACCAGCCGCAACATCTGGGATCGATTGCAAACTGAATTGCTACACAATGTGGCCCTTCGCGTTGAGCGAACCGAGCAAGGTGAGACGTTCAAAGTCTCAGGCCGAGGCGAACTTCACTTATCCATCCTGATTGAAAACATGCGCCGCGAAAGCTTCGAACTGGGTGTAAGTCGTCCTGTGGTTATCACCCGAACCAACGAGGAAGGTGTATCCGAAGAGCCCTATGAGCAGATCACCATTGATGTGGAAGAAAAGCATCAGGGTACGATCATGGAAAAAATGGGTGAGCGCCGTGGCGATCTGAAAGACATGGTCCCCGATGGTAAGGGACGAGTACGTCTTGACTACATCGCACCGGCTCGCGGCATGATCGGCTTCAGAACAGAATTTCTGACCTCTACCTCAGGCACGGGCCTCATCTACAGTGTGTTTGATCACTATGGCCCGAAGCTGAACCTGAATATTGGTCAGCGTCATAATGGCGTTATGATTTCGAACGGCACCGGCAAGGCAGCAGGTTTTGCTCTGTTCAACTTACAAGAACGCGGCCGCATGATCATTGATGCGAATGAAACCGTGTACGAAGGTCAGGTTATCGGCCTGCATTCACGCGATAACGACTTAACGGTTAATGTCCTGAAAGGTAAGCAACTGACCAACGTTCGAGCTTCAGGAACGGACGAGAACATCGTCTTGACAACGCCGATGCGTTTAACGTTAGAGCAAGCGCTGGAATTCATTGATGACGATGAACTGGTGGAAGTCACGCCTGAATCGATTCGAGTGCGCAAGAAGCACTTAACCGAAAACGATCGAAAGCGGCACTCACGAACCGCCAAAGCCAGCTAAAGCTAGCTGATTCAAATCCAGCCCCCACCGCCCGCCCCGGGAACTCATTCTCTGGGCTGGCTCGCCCTACGATCCAGACAAGCCAATGCCGCCCTATCGCTCAGATACTCGGTGCTTTGCATCTCGGTCAATCGACTCGCTGCCCGTTCAAATTCAAACGACAGGCGTTTTCCGGTGTACAACGCATCGGGAAGGGCCTCGGCTGACAGGATCACGTTGACGCTACGATCGTAGAATTCATCCACCAGATTGACAAAGCGTCGGGCCTGGTTATTGGTCGTCTCATCCATCACCGGTACGTTACTGATCAGGATGTTGCAATAGGTTGAGGCGATATCAATGTAGTCGTGCGTTGATCGCGCAGTCGCGCACAGCGCATCAAATTCAAACCACACCGTGTCCCCAGCTTGAGCCCGAATGGGTATGCCTCGCTGGTTGACCACCAACGTATCTGACGTAGAAGGCTTCCCAAACGCCAGCCGGTGAAAATGCGCATGCATGAGCTTTCCGATCTCGTTGTGATCACGCTGCGCATTCGGCACCAGATAAATCGCTTCAGTTTGCAACAACCGCAACCGATAATCGGTGACCCCAACCATCTCCACGACTTCAGTGTGCGCTTTGATGCGTTCAATGGCCGGTAAAAACCGGGCTCGCTGCAAGCCGTCTCGATACAGTTCATCTGGGGGTAAGTTACTGGTGGTAACGAGTGTGACGCCACGATCGAACAACTCTGAACACAAGCCACCGAGCAACATTGCATCGGTGATGTCGTTGACGTGGATCTCATCGAGTAACAGTAGTTTGGCGTCGCGCGCCCATTGATCAGCCACTTGTTGCAACGGGTTTTCCGTGTTGCCCAACGCCCGCAGGTCGCTGTGAATGCGCTGCATAAAACGATGGAAGTGCATGCGGTGTTTTTCCTGGATAGGCACCGCTTCAAAAAACATGTCACACAGATGCGTCTTGCCTCGCCCGACCCCGCCCCACAGGTACAGACCCTTAGGTCCGTGTAGAACCTTAGGCTTATCACTGTCACCACCAAACCAACGAGAGAACAGTGACGATGATGGCTTGTTGTCGGTTACGGGTTTAGCTGCGCCAAGTTCTGCACTTAACGCGTCCAACCGGTCAATGATGCTGGACTGCTCAGCGTCGGGGTTTAAGATACCGTCGTCGAGCTCTTGTTGGTATCGAGCTTTTGGCGTCATTGGTTAACGCGCGGCGGCGAGACTTTAAGCCGAGTCACGTAACTGGCGAATCACCTGCTTTTGACGGGCCAGCACGTAGCGGTGAATTTGATCGAGTTCATCGGGCGCAAGATCGACAAACAGACACACCACATCTCCATTGTCGAGCTCGGGCAACACGTCCACATACCCTGATATACCCAACCGCGATGTGGGTAAATCAAGGCTAAACGGATACCGACGACCAAGCTTTAACTCATCCGTTACCGAGGTCAATGCACATTGTGCACTGATTTCCACAATCCGCGTCAGTGTCCCTTCAATCTGAAAGATAACCGGATCGTCTCTGTCGGGCACGACACGGTAAGCGGTTCTGCCCGAAGGCTTTGCAGCAACGTTAATTGCGTTCATGGTTCTTCTCTAACTGCGTAAGCCCGGTGGCACCAGCAACGCCAGGCGTCCACGCAAACGTTGCACGTTGTTGTCATCCAGCATTAACGCCGCCCCGCTGTAGGCTATCTCCATTACCACCAGTTCTCGCAAATGCGCGGCCCGTAAGCGACCCAACAAAATTCCGAGTAGCATCGCAAGGCTACCTGCTATAACAAACGGCAATGCCACCTGAGCGCCGATATCAACACCCGCCTCCATCGAGCCGAACGAAATTAATGAGGCAAGCGCTCCCATTAACAAGGCGTACAGCGCCGCTGCAACAAACACATCAGACACCATCTGGTGAAAAGCACGCTCACTGCCCAGCTGGCGCTCTAAATTAAAACGAATAGCGGGTTCGCGAGCAGCATCACTGATAAGCTGACAGACATCTTCAACAGCTCTTGAATCGGATCGAATCTCACCCACACCGAGTAAGCCATCGCGGCGGCTGACATCGCACACTTTCGACATAGCGCGAATCATTTCGCTGGGGTGTGTACCTCCGCGGATTCCGCGGGTTAAGGCCGTGCGAAAGGCTTCAGTAATCTGTGGCAACGGGAAGGTGAGCAAGACAGCAGCCAGCGTACCACCGAGCACCACGATCACCGGTTGAATAACATCCGCTGGGCTCTGGGTGCCACTCAAAAACATGGCGAGCCCAATCGTTAAGCTGACCGCTGCAATCGCAAGCGGCACTATTAGCCAAACATCGGAATCGAGTTTTCGCACTAGCAGTTCGTTGGTTCGAGGTACTGACACGTTTTCAGTCAACTGGCCTTTGAGTGACCGAGCGACGCCGGCAACTGGATTAAAGTAAGGATGTGATCAAGATTGCTTCACAGAGAATAGCAGAACTACACAGATCGCAAGCCCGGATTTCAATGACTTGCGGGTAGTTCAAATCTTTTAAAATGCAATCCCAGCGCGTTTAATCTCAGGCCAGATCCAACCACGGAGGGACGTTTTGCGTGACGTCTTTCAGGGTGGCATCAAGCCGTTCAGCGTCCGCATCCAAACTGAAAAGGAACCGCCAAAACTCTGGCGAGTGATCCAAATGCCGAGTATGCGCGAGCTCATGCAGCAGCACATAGTCAACATATCTTGGGGGCAAAAACAACAACTTGTAATTTAAACTCAAAGTACCACTTGAGGAATAGCTGCCCCAGACCGAGCGCTGGCCGCGCACGCTAACGCGCGTTACCCGTAGACCATGTGGAGCTGCCAGTCTATCGACCCAGTCGGGTAATAAGCGGCGCGCACGGCGCTTTAGAATATCAGCTAACGCGGCAGCCACAGCGGCCCGATCAGACCCACCGAGCTGGAGCCGGCAATCGATCAATGGGCTTAAAGAACCATCCAAGCAGTTGCTCGCTTGATCAAAATGCATCCGCCAAGTCTCGCCAACGGCCAGCAGCTCAAGGGTTTGCGGTGGCCACTGACGGTACGCCAGCGGGGTTTGCGCCTCTTGCTCGGCCAAGGACGTGTGAATCCATTCGTCGTGCTCGGCCAACACTTGGGGCACATCGCGTTTGGCAAAACGTTTGGGAATACTCACCACCAGACCAAGGCCGGGTTGCACCCGCAAGGTTACTCGGCGCGCCCGCGGGGCGACCCTAATAGTGTACGGAATGTTGTTGTACTCTAGCGTTGCCAAAGCAAGCTCCTGCGACGAAACGCGGCGACAATCGGCAAAGCGCGCTAAGCTTCAGCCCAACTAAACTTGAATCGCACCTGCCGGTTGATTGTCCCATGTCCCTACTGAGCATAACCAGTCTTCTCATTACCGTCTCGGCGCTGTTTGCCTACGTCAATTATCGCACTCTGAAGCTGCCTACCACCATCGGCATCATGGTGATATCGCTGCTGTTCTCGGTGGTGCTGGTGGTGTTGGGTAAATTCGGGCTCAACACCGGCGTGGATATCGCACGCGACATCGTCAGCCAAATTCAGTTTGATGAGGCGCTGCTCAATGGCATGCTGTCGTTCCTGTTGTTTGCCGGCGCCATGCACGTCGACCTCACAGAGCTGATGAAATCCAAATGGATCATTGGTCTGCTGGCATCCTTTGGCGTCGTGCTCAGCACCTTTCTGGTTGCCGGAGCTGCGTATCTGGTGTTCTCCTTGGTCGGCATCGACATGCCGTTCCTGTTTTGCCTATTGTTTGGCTCGCTTATCGCACCGACCGATCCTGTCGCGGTACTGGGAGTTCTGAAAACCGCGGGCGCGACCAAGAGCCTCGAGACCAAAATCGCCGGCGAATCCCTGTTCAACGACGGGGTGGCCATCGTTGTGTTCATCACCATCTTTGGCATCGCTATCAAGGGCGACCCACTCAGCGCGCAACACATTGCGGTGTTGTTTCTGCATGAAGCGGTTGGAGGAGCGGTGTTCGGTTTTGTTTGCGGTTGGATCGTGCTGCAAATGCTCAAGACCGTTGACAGCTATCACATTGAAATTCTACTCACACTCGCGCTGGTAGCAGGAGGCGCCACCGGCGCTGCGGCCCTGCATTTGTCCGCGCCAATAGCAGTTGTGGTCGCTGGCCTGATGATCGGCAACCACGGTAAAAAGGGCGCGATGAGTGAACTTACCGCTCAGCACCTGGACACATTCTGGGAATTGGTGGATGAAATTCTGAACGCCGTTCTGTTTTTAATCATCGGCATCGAAGTGGTGTTGATTGTGTTCAGCGGGACGATCTGGATTGCGGGGCTCGTCTTGACTTTTTGCGCTTTGGCCGCACGCATGTTGGCGGTCAGTATTCCCGTTACCCTTCTCAAGCTACGTCGGGAGTTTCATCCGCACATTATAAAAATACTCACCTGGGGCGGTTTGCGTGGCGGCATTTCTGTGGCCCTAGCCTTATCTATTCCACCCAGCGAACAACGCGATATTATCGTGGCGATTACCTACATTATCGTGGTCATATCCATCGTGCTGCAAGGCCTGACCATCGGACGGTTGATTAAGGTTACGTCCCAGCCGGATCAAGCTTAAGTTTGGGGGGCTCTCCCAGATGCGTGATGACAGCTGTTTGCAGTTCATCCACACTGACGGGTTTGTGCAGCAATGCGAGGCCACTTTCCTGCACTCGACGTAGTCGCTCCGGGGAGGTATCCCCGGTCAGTATGATCGCAGGCACCTCCCGGTTGAACGACTCGCGCAGGGCGCACACGGTATCGACACCGTTCTCTTCACCGCGCAGCCGGTAGTCGGACAGAATCAAATCGGGTTCGAAGTCGCTCAATGCCATCTGGCGTAACGCATCGCGGGCAGAATCGGACAGCAGCACCTGACAACCCCAATCTTCGAGCGTGTTCTTCATGCTTTTCAGCACTTGCAGCTCATCGTCCACCACCAGAACACGATGACCCACAGCCATGGGCATCCGCATCACCCCAACCGGCCCGCTAGAGGTTGCCGACACACTGACATCCCCTCGAGCAATGGTCATGACAAATCGAGTGCCAACGCCTACCTTCGACTCAAACATCAATGGCATCTCCATCAAGTCCGCCAGACGTTTCACGATGGATAACCCCAGACCCAAACCTTTAGTGCGATCGCGTTCGGGGTTGTTCAGCTGAACATACTCGAGGAACACGTCATCGGCCGCGTGCATCGGTATGCCGATACCGGTGTCTTCCAGACGAATCACCACGTTGCTGAACACGTTCTCACACCACAGCCGTATCGAGCCTGTCTGGGTGTACTGCACTGCATTGGACATCAAGTTTCTAAGCACACGCTCCATCAAAATCGGATCGGTGTAAAGAGCAACACCTTCGGCATCAAGCTGCATAACAATGCCTTTCTCCGCCGCCTGTGGTTCAAGGCTGACTTGCACCGGTATCAAAATATCTTGCAGCATAAAATGCTGCGGGTTACAGACGATAATCTCAGCATCCAGCCGGGATACATCGAGCAACGAATTAAACAATGTTTTTAGCGCATCGTTGGACGAATCCAGGTCATCAAGAATTTTTAACCGTTCATCATCGGTTTCGCGTTTTCTCAAGGTATTCAAAAACAGACCGATGGCGTGTAGGGGCTGACGTAAATCGTGACTGGCAGCGGCGAGGAACCGGCTTTTAGCGATAACAGCACGCTCTGCCACCAGCTTCTCCTCGGCCAGTTTTTCCATCAACGCCTGGTTCTCGAACCTCGCCACAATCAATTCTCTCGAATTGCGATTGCCGCGCACCGCCAAAAAACCGTTCACCAAGAGAAAGATGATTAACAAAATCCCCGTGGTCCACAAAGCACTATTTTGTGACATCAGGTGCGAGATCGCGAGTGGCAGGGTCAATGGTAATGAAAAGGTGACGAACATCGGCAAATACACATTGCCCGAGGCACTGCTGACGGCCACCATGCCCGCGTAAACAGAGGAGATGAACAATAGGTGATCGCTGTTGACGTAGTCGTAGAACAGCATCGGCCAGACGCCCCAGATACACCCCGCGGCCAAGGTGCCTATCCAGATGAACGGCCCCCAAAAAGCGGCTTGTCGCTCAGTATCGTTGGACTGAAAGTACGCGCGTATCACCCGCAACCGCAACACCGCTGTGACACACAATGCTGCGACCCAGGTACCCAACGCAACGTGTGGTAAATCATTCCACAGCACCGCACTGACGATGAAGCCAGCCACCAGCGCCCCAAGCACCAGTATGGTTCCCTGGTTGTAAATGAGCCGGACCTGCTCGTGGTACACCTTTGCTTCGAGCGTTGCGATCGAATTCATCCTTAAAGTGCGTTCCCGGGCAGTATGCCACTGATATTTGCCACAAATCAGCTCCCAAGCGCCTCTACAGCGGTCCCAGAGTGGGAAATTGTGATGGACACGCTCAAAATATCAACTAGAGAGGCAGATTCTGCCGCGACCGACTCAGCGTAATCTGCGGCGTCTGATGCGTACATGGGTTACCATTTCGAGTCTTATTTTAACTAAGCATCACAGGTAAGTCCCGCCATGGCAAAAGAAATCACACTCAACTTCAAACTGGCCGACGGTGAGCTTCGAACAGTCGACGCAGTCGTGGGTGAGAGCATCATGGAAACCGCTATAAAAAACGACATTGACGAGGTCGTTGCAGAATGCGGCGGCAGTCTAATCTGTGCCACTTGCCACGTCTACGTCTCCCCGGAAACCGCAGCCATCATCGACGAGGCCGATGATGCGGAACTCGATATGCTTGAAGGCACGAGTGCCGAGCGTCGCGATAACTCTCGCCTTAGCTGCCAGATCCGGGTGATCGAAGGCATGGAAGGTCACACCTTCGAAACACCTGAAAGCCAATAGGGCTAAAGCCGCATGGACATCGTTGAAGGGTTTTCCAGGATTGGGGAAGAAAATGCGTTCGCAGTTCTTGCGCGAGCGCAGCAACTCCAAGCCGCTGGCAAGGACGTGATCAACCTTGGTATCGGTCAGCCAGATTTCAAAACTCCCGAGCACATCGTGGACGCAGCGGTTGCGGCACTGAGAAACGGTGAACACGGCTACACCGCAGCGACCGGCATACCCGCGTTGCGCGACGCCGTGGCCAATGAACTCTCAACGCGCTACAACACATCGGTCGATGCCGATCTGGTCACCATCATGCCAGGGGGTAAAGTCACGATGTTTGCGACCATTTTATTGTTCGGCAAACCGGGCGTGGAAATCATGTACCCCGATCCAGGCTTTCCGATCTATCGATCGATGATCGAATTCACCGGCGCCACACCAATACCGATCCCCATTCGGGAAGAAAACGGCTTTGCGTTTTCCGCCGATGAAACGCTGGCTCTAATCACCGCTAAGACGCGTCTTATGATCATCAATTCACCGGCAAACCCCTGTGGTGGTGTCACGCCAAAAAGTGAAATCACGAAACTGGTGAACGGCCTTGGGCAGCACCCGAACGTGGCGATAATGAGTGATGAGATATACGATCGCTTACTGTTTGATGGGGAAGAGCACGTCAGTTTGTTGTCTTATCCAAGCATTCGCAACCGGCTTGTACTCTTGAACGGTTGGTCAAAAACCTACGCCATGACCGGCTGGCGGCTGGGTTATTCGCTCTGGCCCGAGGCCTGTTTTGAGGCGGTTAGAAAACTGGCCGTGAACGCCTGGAGTTGCGTCAATACCCCTTCCCAGCATGCCGCCTTGGCAGCGCTTACCGGCCCGCAAGATTCGGTGGCCACGATGGTCGAGACATTCGATGAGCGACGAAAATTTGTGGTCGCTGCGTTAAATGATTTGCCCGGTGTCCGTTGCATCACGCCCAAGGGTGCGTTCTACGCCTTTCCGAATATCGTGGACACCGGCTGGAAAGCCAAACCTCTCGCCAACGCCTTACTCGAAGAGGCCGGTGTTGCCATTATCGGTGGCCCCGATTTTGGTACCTTGGGCGAAGGCTACATTCGCATCTCCTACGCCAACTCACTGCCTAATATTGAACGCGCGATCGACAAGATGGCGGCCTTTTTAAAACAGCAATCACCGGCATGAGGCCCTTTTCGCAAGGAACGCTTTTATGATTTCGTCCCCTATGCCGGACATCTCGTACCGGGTTTACAGCCACACCTTTAAGCTTGACCCCATCGTTCGCAGCTTGCTCGACACCGATGTGTACAAGCTACTGATGCTGCAGACCATCTGGAAAGAGCGTGCCGATGTGCCGGTAACGTTTTCGCTGATCAACCGTACCCAATCGGTACGAATTGCCGAAGAAATTGATGAAGCCCAGCTGCGCGAGCAACTCGATCATGCTCGCAGCCTCACACTCTCAAAGCAAGAGCGGATCTGGCTGGCGGGTAACACCTTCTATGGAACAGAGCGTCTGTTTTCAGCCGAATTTTTACATTGGTTAAAAACGTACCAGTTACCCGAATACGAACTACGTGTCATCAACGGCCAATATGAAATAACCTTTGAAGGTCGCTGGGCGGACGTCACCATGTGGGAAATACCGGTGTTGTCGATCATCAGCGAACTGCGCTCAAGGGCTGCGATGCAACCGATCAATCGCTTCGAACTGGATGTACTGTACGCACGGGCCAAAGCCAAGTTGTGGGAAAAAGTTCTGCGTCTGAACAATTTACCCGAACTTCGAATCGCAGATTTCGGTACCCGCAGACGGCACAGTTTTTTATGGCAGAAGTGGTGTATCTCCGCTATGCAGGAAGGGCTGGGAGATAAATTTATCGGCACCAGTAACGTACTGCTCGCCGGCCAACTGGACGTGGAAGCGATCGGTACCAACGCTCATGAACTGCCCATGGTGGAAGCCGCTCTGGCGCAATCCGATAACGACTTACTGCATTCCCCTTACAACGTATTAAAAATGTGGCGCCGCACCTACGATGGCAACTTACTCATTGTGTTACCTGACACCTATGGCACCAACACCTACTTAAAACACGCACCCGATTGGGTCACTGAGTGGAGCGGATTCAGAATCGATTCCAAAGAACCCATAGCCGGAGGCCGTGAACTGATCAACTGGTGGAAGCAGCGCGGCGTCGACCCCAACGAGAAACTGTTGATATTCTCCGATGGCTTAACCGTTGATAAGATCGAACAGGTGTACCACGAATTCCACGGCAAGGTTCGTTTGTCATTCGGTTGGGGCACGCATCTCACCAATGACTTTCGCGATTGCGCCACCAAACAAAACGATGCCCTGCGAGCGATCTCACTGGTGTGCAAAGTCACCCACGCAAACGGTGAGCCCACGGTTAAATTGTCAGATAACTTCCATAAGGCCACAGGCCCAAAAGCCTCGATCGACCACTATCGAACAGTGTTTGACCAAAAGCCTGTGGATGAGGGAGCGGTTGAAGTCTGATACTTCCGCCTACTTGTTTCTCATCGCAATCAAATGCGCAATGATTGATACCGCAATTTCAGCGGATGAGCGGCTACCAATATCCAATCCAACCGGGCCTACCAGTCGGTCTAGCTCGTGTTGTTCAAGACCCAAACCCAATAAGCGGTGTTTGCGTTTCTCGTAGTTTCGGGTAGAGCCCAATGCGCCCACGTAAAACGCTTTCGAGGGTAAGGCTTCAAGCAGCGCCAGATCATCAACGTTCGGATCATGAGTTAACGCCAGCACCGCAGAGTTCGCGTCAGTAGCGTATCGCAAAACCGCATCATCGGGTGACAGATCCAGCACCGGAACCTTAGCCACCCGCCAGGCTTCTTTAAATCCGGGCCGAGGGTCACACACCAGCACCTCATAATCCAGCGCCATCGCAAATTCGGCCGTGTAACGCGACAGCTGGCCAGCACCGATAATGAGTATGCGCCAATGCGCCCCGAATACTTTACTCACAGTGGCGTCGATGTACTGAAATCGGTTCTTGCTGTCAGTATCGCCCACAGCTTCAAGTGCGACGTGCCCCGTATTGAGATTCACCGTACGGCGAACGCGTCGACGCTGGTCAATGGCTGCGGACAGTTCGGCAAGTGCGTCCGCACCGCGAATCGGTTCGAACACCAATTCCAATTCGCCACCACACGCTAACCCGAACCGCCGCGCTTGCTCATCATCCACATGAAGCGTTGAAATACCCCGTTCTGCTTTGGAGCCTGCTTTGGGGCCCCCTATGTGTTCCGCCGCACGCCCTCCTGTTGCACGATTCAGGGATTCAACCAGTTGCTTCTCAACACACCCACCGGACACCGAGCCCACCAATTCGCCGTCCTCTCGAACAGCAGCAATGGAGCCCACCGGACGTGGCGAGGAGCCCCAAGTACGAACCACTGTTACTAGGTAGAGGCTGTGATTGGCCCGCAGCCAGTCGCTAGCGACCTGAATCACTTCCTGATCGCAGTTTTGAATCGTCATGACCTCAATGAAGTGCTGGATCTTAAGCTAGGGAGGCATCATTCGAAATTAATAATGCCGCAACCTAAACCTAGGCACAAATTAGCGGTGTGACAAGCATTTCGGCCTCACCAGAACTGTCATCTGTGAGG
>CALFBL010000328.1 GCA_937951695.1 uncultured Granulosicoccaceae bacterium
CCGCCTTCAACTTCGTTCCCGTGACGCTCGCTCAGTACCAACACAGCACGTTTATTGGGGACGTACAAACAAAAACACGCAGAGGAGTTCTGGTCTGTCCAGCAAAGCTGCAAAATATTGGCCGAGAATTTTCGACACGTGTAGAAAGTCGCAAAATATTACCGACTATCCTCGGTCCGCGACGGCCTCTTGCTCAAACTCTACGACACTGGCTCGTTTGGACAACCAGATAATCAACACAATTAGTAAAGCCCCGCCAATGTTATTAACCCAGTTCAACGGAAAAAACGCTCCGAGTGTGCCGGCGATCAATAACGGGTAACTCCATAGTGGCAGCGGACCTTCTGCGTAGCGTTGCAAGAGTGCGTTGAAGCCGTAGAGACCAAACAGCGCGAATACCGCGAGGCGGGTTAATTCGGGCAGTTCGGCGCCGACCAATGGGGTGTAGGCGAACATCAGCGGCACGACATACAGGCCTTTGGCGATTTTCCAGGCTTCTACACCGGTGGCCATGGGTTTTGATCCGGCGATGCCGGCGGCGGTGAAGGCGGCGAGGCACACCGGGGGTGTGACGTTACTGTCCTGGCTCAACCAGAACACAATCAGGTGAGCTGTGAGTAGATAGGTGGACATGGTGGCAGGGTCTACCATCATCGGACGTAGCGCTACCGAGATATCAAATGGAATGGTGCTCATGAGGGTGCTGGCCTCAGCTACGGACATACCACTGGCCGCTGTCACCATCCACTGTGGATCAACCAGCGACAAGGTGGCGAGCACGGCTGGATCACTGATGCCGACGACGAGCTGCTGCAATATGACACCGTCGGCCAACATGCCCGCCAAGGCTGGGGCCGATAAAATGGACAACACGATGTAGGCGGCTGTTACTGGCAAGCCCATGCCTAGCACCAGCGATGCGATGGCAACCAATGCTAGGGCGATTAACAAAGAGCCTTGCGACCATTGTGCGATCATCAGTGCAAAAGAATTGGCCAGGCCCGAGGTGGTAACTGCGTTGTTGATCAGCCCGACAGCCACTAACAAGACCGCGGTCATGACGGATGTTTTTATACCGAGGCTTAAGGCTCTGGAGATATTGGCGGGACCCATTTTTTTGGGCGTGAGCCAGCTGACGACGACCAGCGTGGCAATGGACGCAGCCGCGGCATAACTGGGCGTTTTGCCGCTGACCAGCAGGGTGGTCATGATGGTCAATGGCACCACAAAATTCAGCACGCCGGCCAGCAATTTGGTTCGATCAATCGCTTCGATCTCTTCGGTGCCGATGTTGTGTTTTACCGCTTCGATGCGCACGATAAAGGCGACCGATAAAAAATACAGTAACGCTGGCACAACCGAGACGGCGACTATCGTGCCGTAGGGTATGCCGGTGTAGCTGGCCATAATAAACGCGCCGGCACCCATGATCGGTGGCATCAATTGACCGCCGGTGGAGGATGCCGCTTCAACGCCTGCTGCAAATTGGCCTCTGAATCCGTTGGACTTCATCAACGGAATGGTGATCACCCCGGTGGACGCGGTGTTGGCAATGGCAGAGCCTGAAATGGTGCCGGTCAGCGCGGAGGAAATAACCGCGACAAACGCTGCGCCGCCGCGAAAGCGACCAGCGACAATTTTGGAGAGTTCAATGACAAAGTCGGATGCGCCGGATACCACCAAAAACGCCCCGAAAACCATGAACAAAGTTATGTTGGATGAAGAGATGGTGGCGATGATGCCGAACATGCCTTCGTCGTTATACAAAGAGCGGAACAAAACATCGTCGAGCGGCAAACTCGCAGCGCGGAAAACTCCTGGCAGCATTTCACCGAAGAACAGGATGTAACTCAAGGCCAGAATAATGAGTATCGGGATTATCCAACCGGTTAACCGGCGGGTGAGTTCAATAGCGCCGAAGACGACCATGAAGCCTGCGAACCAGTCGATCGGACCGAACTGCCATGATAAACCGGTCTTGGCCAGAGTGCGATCATAAAGTTCGTTCTCGGCCCCCGCTATCCACAGAGCGGAGGCGGCGATTAATGCGCCGAATACGATATTGGCCCACACCGACAATCGCGTCGGCGCTCGAGACGGAAACCCCCGGGTGGTAATCGCGGCGAGAAATGCAAAGCCTGCAAAATGGATGGCGTTTTGCCAGTTGCCCGGCTCGAAGATGACCACATTGGTGACGATGTGCCAAAGCGCGAAGGCTACGGTGGCAAAAAACGTAACGGTGACGAATCCGGGGCCCGCTAGCGCAGGTGTCAGATCGAACAGCTGTTGTTGTCTTGTCGATACCGTGCGATCGAAACTCTCGGGCGGGGTGGTTTCACTCATGTGAGTTATCGCTTATGGATTTGGTGTCGAAGGCTTCAATGGACGATGTACGTCGCAGACTACCGTACCGGTGAGAAGGATTTTTCAAATCACGAACGCAACCCACCTTGAGAATCCTGACAGACGCAGGATTCTCAAGAGTGTGGTTGACACCAGGGCCAATGGCACCGGTGTCGTCAGGCGATCATTGCGCCATTAAGCGTTCTGGAATTTCCAGTCCAACTTCTTGGTAGTAACGTGCTGCGCCCGGGTGCAACGGCAACGGCAAACCCGCCATCGCAGCTTCTATGGCCATGGCTTTAGTGGCTGGATGAATCGCCTGCAGGAACGGCAGGTTTTCATAAATGGTTTTCGTCAGCAGGTAGACATGATTTTCATCCACGTCGTCGTTCACTGCAAGAAAATTGGGTTGTGCAATGGTGTTGACGTCTTCATCAATGCCTGGGTAAGTTCCCGCTGCAATGGTATAAGGCACCCAAAGATCACGACCGCCGTCCATTTTCACCCGCTCTTCTTCGGTGACCGAGAGCAGGGTGAACTTGTCACCATTGGATGACATTAATTTCGTCACCGCGCTGGTGGGAGGGCCCGAAGGAATACCCGCGGCAACAGCCTGGCCGTTCGCCATCGCATCCACTGAGGGGCCGTAGCCGCCGTACAGTAAGTCGAAGTCTTGCTCTACATCGGCACCCAAGCCTGTAAGCAGCACAGTGTTTGACCCCAGCGTTCCTGAGTTCTCAGCACCCAGGGCGACAATTTTACCCTGCGCGTTCATGATGTCGGTCACCGTGCCGTCTTTAACGAGGTCGTTAGCTAGAATGAATTGCTCAACGTTTTGCCACAACATGGACACCGAACGCAGACCGGTTTGCGGTTCAGATACCGGACCGGTTCCTGTTGCCGCATAGGAGCCAAACAGCCCTTGCAAGATGGCAAACTGGGCGGTTCCGGCAGCCAGTGCTTGAACGTTCGCGCCAGAGCCTGCGGAGTTTACAGCGGTCAGGCTGAACTTCTCTTTAGGGAGCAGTTTCACCTTCGACAGGGTGGCAATCGCTGTACCCACGGGGTGATAGGTGCCGCCGGTAGAGGCTGTGTTCAGAACGTAGTCTGTACTTTGAGCGGACGCGGTACCGGTGACGCCGGCTGACAAAGCCAGCGCAATCAGTGGCGCGGCCAGTGAGTTTGGTAACACATTTAGTATCATAGTAGTCGATCCTCCGGGAACGTGGTTCTAGGCCGTGTTGACGTAGAACTCCATTGTGGAGGAAACCTTTCTAAAAGAAAACCTTGTTTACCGCTAAGGCCAGCAATCGGGTTAATGCGATATCGAAATCATCGTCGATGCCCAGCCAGCGTTGCGGCCAAAACCGCATTCTGATGTCGCGGTGCCGTCGGCGAGTAGCCTCCGGTTAGAACGCTTGCTGGGAAAATAGAGGCGTTGTCGTCGTTCGTGCTGATAGCTACTTCATAGTTTTTGGCAATATAACACTAAAGCCACAGGCTTGAATTCAGTATGGATTGGGGCCGTCGATAAGACGTAGGCCATGACCGTTATAGCGAAACTAAATCCTGAAAACAAATCTCTAAAGGGCACGGTCGTGCTTTTGACAGATTTTTATGCAGGTTATCAGCAACAACTCACTACCCCACTGCAGCTGCATTGTGCAGAGGCTGGATACGGTTTTCTGGTGGTTGCTGGTGCTCACATCACCCGAGACGTGTTCAATCAGAACAAGCGCAGAGATCGAAACGCCATATTTGATGTAGTTAAAAATTTTGATGCACAAGGCATCATTTTGATGGCCGCCAGCGTTTGCCAGCAATTGGAACGCTCAGAGATAGCGGAGTTTATCGCGCAGTATTCATCGATACCCGTAGTATGTGTCGGGCAGCAGATCGATGGGGCAACCAGTCTATGTCTGGACAATGAACGCGGTATGAGCGACTGTATGGACTATTTGCTCAGCGCCTCTGAAAACGAGACCTTTGCGTTCGTAGGTGGGGTAGAGGGCAACAGCGATTCACGTGAGCGTGAAGATGTATTTCGCCGCTCGTTACTTAAAGCCGGTAAAACCATAGACGAGAACTTGATTGTCCACGGCGATTTCATCCTGTCAAAATCTTATCAAGTGGTTTTGGATTTGATGAAAACTCAGCCCGATATCGACGTGATTGTGTGCGCCAATGACGAATCCGCCGTTGGCGCAATCTACGCGCTGGAATCATTGGGCCTGTCTGTACCTGAAGATGTGCGCGTCACGGGGTTTGATAACTGTGCGGAGACGACGCGATCAAAACCAACCATCAGCTCGGTAACCCAGCCTCACGATGAGATTGCTGCAAGTGCTGTAAGGTTGCTGTTGGACTCGATGGAAAACGAGTCAGCGTTCGTTACATACGAAACGATAGAAACGGAATTTATCGCACGCGAATCATCGCTGTGTGCAAGCCAATTGAACGCACGGGAGAGCTTTCCCGATCAAGAGTACGCTCAGCGCAGTCAAGATTTGGCAAAGATCATAGTGGCTAGAATTCAAAGGGCCGATACCCCCACGTCGATACCGCAAGAAGAATTAATGGCTGCCCTATTCGAAGCGGGCTGTGGAAACAGCCAACCCATGGAGGGCAGTATCGATAGGCATCTGGACCTGCAAAAATTGACGGTCTATGATGTGTGCTGGTGGCAAAATCTGGCTGCGGCAATAGAAACACCTGGCAATCATCTGCCTAACACCAAAATTACCGATCTGCTGCAAACTTGTCTGATCACCGCTGTGCAACGAGTGCACGAAACCGTGCGACAGTGGCGCACTCGTCAGGAATTTGAAGCCAAGCGGGTATCGCAGATCTATCAGACGTGCTTGGCCAACATCAGTGTGGCGACATCCATCGAGTCGTTGTCCAACCACTTGCGGTTGTGGTTAACAGATTTGGACATAGAGCGGGCTTACCTGGTAGAGTATTCCGAGTTCACATCAGCACCGTCAAGTTCAGCACGAATTATCGTCAATCATGGAAACGCCAATGCAGAACCGGTTGGCGATAACGAATCGTTTGATACTTCTGAAATCTTGCCGCAGTCACTGCAAGCGCAGCTGAAAACTGGCACTTTAGTCGCTCACTCCATTGCGTCGGGTGGGCTGCAGTTTGGTTATCTGCTCATTGAACCGAATCAAAACCCCTACGCGGAATTCGGCGCGGTGGTCGATGGTTTGGGCAGTGCGATGCTGCATATGTATCAAGTCAATCAGATGAAGCTGCAAACCGAAGACTTAAAAAAAGTCAACGCCCGGCTGTCCGCTCTGGCTAATTACGATGAATTGACCCGACTTCCAAATCGTGCCTATTTTAAAGAAAACCTGTTATCGGCTTTGGCATCCGCTGAGCAAAGCCGGCGTGAGGTGGCTCTGGCGTTCATCGATCTGGACGGTTTTAAGCTGGTCAATGACTCACTAGGGCACACCGCTGGAGACAATTTATTGAAACTGGTCGCTGACCGGTTAACCGCTGTGCTCGGTCACAAGCCATTGGTGTCGCGATTAGGCGGCGATGAATTTACGGTTATCTTTGAAGCCGATTCGGCAGACGAGAATGTGGCCGAACAAATAAAGGTCGCCAGTGCTGAGATCCTCGGGTCGTTGTCCAGACCCTTTGAGTTATACGAACTCAACGTGAATGTGTCTGCGAGTGTCGGTGTTGCGATCTACCCCACCGATGCGCAAGACATGGAGGCTTTGATCAGCAAAGCCGATGCTGCCATGTATCATGCGAAAGACTCTGGCAAAAATTGTTTGCGGATGTATACCCCCGAACTTGACAATGCGGCCAGTTGGCAGTTGGAACAAGATCAGAAAATCCGCAGCGGATTGAAAAATGATGAGTTCTTTTTGGTGTACCAGCCCAAGTATTGTCTCGCCGATTTCACCATCGTCGGTGCAGAAGCCTTGCTGCGCTGGAACTCCAGCAGTTCATCTGCGCACTACAACTCGCCCGGTGAATTTATACCGATCGCTGAGAAGACCGGGTTTATTACCCAGCTGGACGAATTTGTGCTGCATTCGGCGTGCAAAGCGTTAAGTAACTGGAAACAACAGGGCCTTGCGTTGCCAATCGCTGTTAACTTTTCCGCGGTACATATTCACAAACCTGAATTTGTCGATATGGTTGCTGATAGTATTCGGTATTACGGCATTGACGCTGGATTGCTGGAAATTGAGATTACCGAAAGCGCTGCGATGGAAAACGTTGAGCAAAGTGTCGAACAGTTGACCCGATTGCAAAAATTGGGTGTGAGCGTATCCATAGATGACTTTGGCACTGGATATTCTTCACTCAATTATTTGAAGCGACTACCAGTCAATACGCTCAAAATTGATCAGTCATTCTTGCAGGATGTACTATCCGATTCCGACCTCGATGGACAAGATGTGGCGATTTGTAAAGCCATCATTGCGCTTGGTCGTTCGATGCATTACAACGTGGTTGCGGAAGGTGTCGAGCATGAGTTTCAGCATCAGTTACTGGTGGAATTAGGTTGTCACCAAGGGCAGGGTTACTTCTTTTCACGGCCATTGGTGCATACCGAATACACACAGCTGCTGCGCAAGGACGCACCTTCAATCGCGATCTGACTCGAGCAATGGCTGTTGCTTGACCGATGCTTACGCTGTGAGCAGGCCGCGACGTCAAAGTGCTGTCGATTGCCCGAGAGACTACTAGTTGCGTCAAACGCCATCGAGCTATGAAATTTATTGCCTAATAGGGTAGGATTAAGCTATCCTAGCGGCTGAGAATTAGGCTCATCGATATCACTACAGGTTGTGATGTTTAACTCGGGGAAGGCTATCGGCTCAAGTGCGTCAAAAGGAACGATCGTACTTCTGACCGATTTCTACGCTGGTTATCAGAAGCAAGTGGCCGATCCTGTTCGCGCGCTGGTAAATGCTGCGGGTTATGGTTTTGTGGTGGCCGCTGGTGGCCACGTCATGTCCAAATCGGTTTCCGAGAGCGCTCGTCGAGATCGAAATCTTATCTTTGATGTCATTGCGTCCTTTCAAGCACAGGGGGTGCTGTTGGTCGTCCCCAGTGTTTGTTATGAGCTGGGACCTGCGAAGATCGAAGAATTTGTGGCGAAATTCGCCACCACTCCCATGGTATGCATCGGTTATTTGGTACCGAGCAAGAGCTGCGTAGCGATCGATTGCGATCAGGGTATGAGCGATTGCATGGACCATTTGCTAAGTGCTCCTGAAAATCAAACATTTGCCTTTGTTGGCGGGGTGCAAAACAATACAGACTCTATCGCGCGCGAGGCTGTTTTCCGACGATCCTTACATCAGGCCGGTAAGCTCGTGGATGAGCAATTGGTTGTATACGGTGACTTCATGGCGTCGAACGCCTACGAGACGGTCATTAAGCTCATTTCCACAAGACGGGATATCGATGTCATTGTATGCGCCAACGACGAATCGGCATACGGTGCATTGTACGCTCTGGAAGCTATGGGGCTGTCGGTGCCTCGAGATGTACGAGTAACAGGATTTGACGACAACGCAGAGACAACCGGTTCGCGACCGACCATCAGCTCAGTATCCCAGTCCTTTAAAGAGGTAGCCATTCGTGCAGGCAACGCCTTATTGGATTTGATTGAGGGCCCTGGCCCTACAGACACACAACAATTAATAACAGTTCCAACACAATTCATACCTCGAGAATCAACGTTGTGTGTCAGCCAGTTGGCGAAGCGCGTCCGTTGTGTTGATGCAGACCCGGTTGAGCAATGTAATCAGTTGGCGTTGAGCATTTATACAAACATCAGGCAGCCCGAGACTCCCACGTCCATACCTAAACAGGAACTGCTCGATGCGTTGACCAAAGCGGGCTTGGGCAATGCAATTCCCTTTGAACGTGCGATTGTAAGCCGTTTGCTACCGTCTGAAATGACTCGTTACGATGTTAACTGGTGGCAGAACTTAGCGGCTGGGATCGAAGATCGAAGTGCTCAGTTGCCTCAATCAGATGTGACTGACGTGTTGCAGTCCTGTCTTTTTCAGTGTTTACGCTTAATTCACGAAACGCTACGGCAATGGCGTATTCGACAGGATTTTGATACCACCCGTACGCTGCAAATATACGAACGTTTTCTGACCGACGTCAGTGCCGCGGTGACGATCGAATCGGTCTGTAAACATCTGCACGTCTGGCTTTCCAACCTCGGTGTAGAGCGTGGCTTTTTTGCACTTTATGAACCGTTTTCCGTTAAGCCTTCTGAAAGGTCAGTAATGGTACTCACTCATTGCTCGGAGGGTATCGAAGCGGTTGAGCATAATCAGTCATTTAATACCGTGGAGCTCTTGCCAGAGCCACTTCAACACCATTTAGGTGAGGGAATATTGGTCCTGCATTCGATCTCGGCGGGAGGGCTTCAGTTCGGCCATTTTCTGCTGGATCCGACCACGATCGATGTCAGCAAAGTAGACTCAAGCAAAGTGGTCAGTGCGCGGCTGGATACAGTGATGGGTGGTTTGGGTAACGCGATGCTGCATATTCACCAAATCAACGAAATGAAAAAACACGCGTTGGAATTGCAGAAAGCCAACGAAAGATTGAATAATCTTGCTAACTTTGACGAACTCACGCAGTTACCTAACAGAAATTGTTTTCATCAATATCTAAAGCACGTGTTGGCCAGCGCCTGCGAAGAGCGTAGCGAAGTGGCATTAGCGTTTATCGATCTTGATGGGTTCAAAATCGTTAATGATTCTTTAGGGCATGCAACCGGTGATTGCTTGTTGCGTTTGGTGGCGGATCGCCTTATAGGTGTCATGGGGCACAACGCTATGTTGGCTCGTATTGGGGGGGATGAGTTTACGATAATCTTTCAACCGGATGAAAAATACGGCGATCTGAACAAGCTGGTAAAGCACAAAGTGGCTGAGGTGTTGCTTTCGTTATCCTGCCCGTACAATCTCAGCGAGCACTGTGTCAATGTGTCGGCGAGTGTGGGTGTCGCGATATATCCCCGCGATGCAGAGGATATGGGGACGCTGATTCGACATGCCGATGCGGCTATGTATAAGGCAAAGAATAGTGGTAAGAATTGCTTGCGTTTTTACACGCCAGATCTAGACAGAATATTGAGCCGGCAGTTAGAGAAGGACCAGATCATGCGCCAAGGCCTGGAAAACGCAGAGTTCTATCTGGTATTCCAACCCAAGTACTGTTTGACCGAGCACACCATTGTTGGCGCTGAGGCATTGCTTCGTTGGAAGTCTGATCGAGCCACGAATAAGCCGAAGTTGCCAGCAGAATTTATACCGGTCGCGGAAAAAACCGGCTTCATCCGTGAGCTTGATGAGTTTGCGATCAATAGCGCGTGTTCAACCTTGAGACGTTGGCAACAAAGTGGCATCGCCTTACCGATAGCCGTAAACGTCTGTGCGTCGCACCTGTACAAGCCCGAGTTTGTTGACATGGTTGCAGTGTGTATCGAGCGTTATGGGGTTGCACCAGATTTATTGGAGCTAGAAATCACCGAAAGTGCGGCAATGGAAAACATCGACCGCTCTGTCGCACAGCTGACAAAATTACACGATCTGGGGGTCAGAATTTCCATCGACGACTTTGGTACGGGTTATTTGTCGCTGGCGAATTTGAGACGCTTGCCGGTGAATACGCTCAAGATTGATCGATCTTTCCTAAAAAATGTTAAGCCCGACTCAGATGTCTGTGAGCAGGGCGCAGCGATTGCTAAAGCCATCATCGATCTCGGCCGATCCATGCACTATAAAGTCATCGCTGAAGGGATTGAGCATGAGTATCAGAAAGCTCAGATGTCCGCCAT
>CALFBL010000329.1 GCA_937951695.1 uncultured Granulosicoccaceae bacterium
AACCGTCGACGTTGTCTTCTTATGTTTGCGTAGGAGGGCTTCAACTCTGGCCTCGTCGAATGCTACTTTATTCCAAATCAGTACTATAGATTGAGGAATGGTTTGTTTTGTGGGTTGGGGAACTTGGAGGGATGCATGCCAGATAATCTGCAGTCGATGCCACGCGCCATGGCCTCGTACGCGGTATCGCACAGCTTCCTGGCGTGGGTTTGCGGCGGGCCAACGTAATACATGCGGCTGGTGTCACCAAAGTAGCCGTCTTTAATCACGGTGACATCAATGTTCACGATGTCGTTTTTCTTCAGCTTGCGATCGCTTGGGATACCGTGGCAGATCTGTTGGTTAATCGAGGTGCAGATCGATTTGGTGAACCCCTTGTAGCCCAGGGTAGCGGGGGTGGCTTCCTGAACGTTGACGATGTGCTCGTGGCAAATCGTGTTGAGCTCATCGGTTGTGATGCCCGGCGCTACATGAGGCTCGATGAGGTCGAGTACCTCTGAGGCCAGTTGTCCCGCCACGCGCATTTTCTCGATTTCGTCGGCGGTTTTGAGTTTGATCGTCATAGTTGGATCGAGCCATCGCAGGTATTGTGTCGCAGCGTGCCATTTTACCGAGATGGCCCTAAATGTGTTATAAAGTCTGGCTGTGTCACCTGACACATAAAATACACACACCGCTCGCCGTGTGGGCAAGCTTGTCGGGGTCGTTTTTTCGGCAACATCTGCACGCACAAGAGGGCTTGATTGGGTGCCGGCGCTTAGCGTGGGTCTTTCAAGCAGAAGCGGTGGAGGCTTAACCCGTTACAGGATATTGATCGAATGACTGACGTCACTATGCGCCAGATGCTTGAGGCTGGCGTGCACTTTGGCCACCAGACGCGTTACTGGTCGCCCAAAATGGCTCCCTACATTTTTGGTGAACGCAATAATATTCACATCTTTAACCTTGAGAAAAGCCTACCAGCCCTCGAGGATGCCGCGAATTTTCTGGGGAAAGTGGTCGCCAAAAATGGTCGTGTGCTGTTTGTTGGTACCAAGCGTGCTGCGCGCAACCCAATAAAAGAGGCCGCTGATGCCTGCGGCATGCCGTACGTAAACCGGCGCTGGTCCGGTGGTCTGATGACCAACTTCAAGACCGTCAAGCAGTCCGTTCGACGCTTGCTCGAACTGGAAGTGATGGCCGCCGATGGCAGCCTAGAGAGCCGCAGCAAGAAAGAAGCGTTGGGTATGCAGCGTGAGCTGGACAAGCTTGAAAAAGGCATGGGTGGTATCAAGCACATGGAACGTTTACCGGATGTTCTCTTTGTGGTCGACGTTGGCCACGAGCGCATTGCGATCTCGGAAGCCAACAAGCTTGGCATCCCGGTGGTGGCAGTGGTGGATTCCAATAACAGCCCGAACGGGGTCGATTACGTTATCCCCGGCAACGACGATGCGATTCGTTCTATCCAGTTGTATGCTGATGCGATGGCGGCTGCGGTGAGAGATGCCCGCGTGGCTTCTGGTGGTATCGAAGCCTACGATCAGCCCACTCAGGCAACTGCCCAGGCGTCAGCGTCTGTCGCTGCGGCGGACGAGGCGACACCGTCACCTGCAGTGGAAGCAGCACCTGCAGTGGAAGTAGCACCTGCAGTGGAAGCAGCACCTGCATCTGGGGCTGCCGCGCCTGCGACAGAAGCGCCTGAATCAGCAGCTGACACTGCCGCAGACAAGAAAGACGGACCAAGCGCCAGCGCCTAACTGCGAGGTAAACACCGGTTGATTATCGGTTGCGGCAGAACCTTTGAGGTTTCTTCTCGGCGCCGGAATCAATTTCATTCATGAAGTAATTTTTGGAGAGCACGGGCATGCAAATTTCTGCAGCCATGGTGAAAGAGCTTCGCGAGCGCACGGGCGCTGGCATGATGGAGTGTAAGAAAGCCCTGATAGAAGCGGGCGGTGACATGGAAGCTGCGGCGGATCAAATGCGCATCAGCGGCTTGGCGAAAGCGGACAAGAAAGCCGGTAACACGGCGGCTGAAGGTGTTGTAAGCATCAAGATGTCTGATGACGGCAAGCGTTTTTCCATGGTCGAGATCAATAGCCAGACCGACTTCGCCGCTAAAGCCGAAGACTTTATTGGGTTTGTCGATAAAGTGACCGATGCAGTGTTGAACGATTCCCCAGCAGACGTTGATTCGATCAAAATCAACGGGGAAGCGGTTGAAGAAGTGCGTAAGTCGCTGGTGGCAAAAATCGGTGAGAACATTCAGGTGCGACGATTTGCCGTGGGCGAATCGAGTGGCAATCTGGGTGAATACTCGCACGGTGGTCGCATTGGTGTGGTGGTCGATTTGGACGGTGGCGACGTGGAGCTGGCGAGAAGCCTGGCGATGCACATCGCGGCATCGAATCCGGTGTGTATTGCCGAAAACGACGTGCCCGCTGAGCTGCTTGAGCGCGAGAAATCCATTCTTCTGGCAGAAGCGGCCGACTCGGGTAAGCCGGAGGAGATCATCGAAAAGATGGTGCAAGGACGTATTCGCAAATACCTCGCCGAAGTCACCCTGTTGGGTCAGCCCTACGTAAGAGATCCTGACCAGACGGTGGCGGCGTTGTTGAAAGCAGCTGGCGCATCGGTCAAAGCCTTTCACCGACTGGAAGTGGGCGAAGGCATCGAGAAGAAGGAAGAGAACTTTGCCGACGAAGTCATGGCACAGGTGCGCGGCGCCGAGTAATCTGGCGTCTTTAGTGCCCAAGTGAGAAAGCCGGGCACCCGTCCGGCTTTTTTCTATTTGATAATCCGTTTTTCGCTAGCGTAGACACCGAACCGTTTTGTAAGGAAGTAGACCCAATGACAGATAGCGCAAAACCGACATTCAATCGAATTTTGCTCAAGCTCAGCGGTGAGGCGCTGAT
>CALFBL010000330.1 GCA_937951695.1 uncultured Granulosicoccaceae bacterium
GTTGATGTCATTGCCTTCGCGAAGGGCCGCAATTCCGTCTTCGTAGGTATAGACCACATCGCCGTCGCCGCTGGTGACATCGTACATCGATTCAGTCCAGCTGTTGGTATTCAACTCGCCAGACTTTTCTATGGCCAAAGCCGTAGCGACCAACAAGTCGTAGTACTGGATGGCGTAAGAGTTTGAGACGTCACCGATGTCTTCCGCCCACTTCGATCCGCTCGCGAAGGGCTCATAAGATTCCCACGCTGGATTATCTTCATGGGAGTATGCCGTCATGTGTACGGCTTGATGCTGCGCTAGCGCACTTTCGGTTGCGGTTTCATAGAACTCAGTTTCCTGCCATTCGCTTGGCCCGACAATAAACCATGAGGCACCCGATTCTGCTGCATTCTTGACAAAACTACCGCCAGCTTGAGGGGAAGAGTACACGACCACGGCATCAGGCTTGAGTCGGTTTATTCGTGTAATTACGGAGCGGAAGTTACTCGAACCGCCATCAATGTCTATGTCATCGAGCAGTTCCAGACCCAAGGCCTCGTGGGTTCGCAACGCCGCCTCTTTTTGTAGCTGCGAACCCGACGTTTCAGCTGCAACCACAACAATGCTCTTTTTGTCTGAGTTCTTTGCGTGCAGCAAAGCGGCTATCCCTTGCGCTGTATCCATGGGTGCGCCGCGAAAAATAGGCTCATCAACAACACCGCCAATGGCTTCTTCAATAGCGCCACCGTGTACAGAAGGCATAAGAGGTAGGCCCTTGGAGGCGACCGTTTCGAGTATAAAGTCGCGATACGACATATAGCTGTGTGCCGGATTTAACAGAATGTCGACGCTGTCGCTGTCAACCAGTTTACGTGCCGCCCGCGCCTCGCCCACGGTGCCAATATCCTGATGTATAGCAACCAATGGTCGACCCAGTGGTGGGTCCTCGTTAATCTTGGATAGCGCCATTTCGGTCACCCCGTCAAAGAAGGGTCCGAAGCCGCCATATTCACCGGTGTGATACGTCAAATGGCCAATAACAATATCGTCTTCAGCGATAGCGTTAGTCGCAATCCCCATTCCTGCCGCGATCGCTGCGGCACTTGTCAGTACTCTCATCGTGCTCTTCATCGAATAATTCTCCTCTGTTTTCGATGTGGTTCTTATCAAATGTGATAGGCCTCGGTGATGTCGCTCATCGACAACTCTGAGCGCTTTCGAAGCAAGTGCATTTCCCCTAAGGAAAGCACCATCACACGGTCTGCAATTTCTAAGGTTTTAACCGCGTTCTGTTCGGCCAATACAATCGCAACACCTCGTTCGCGGCGCGTTTCGGCGATACTCGAGAACAGCGTGTCGACAAACAGCGGCGATAGCCCTGCGGAAGGTTCATCCAGTAAAAGAACACTCGGTTCCTGCATCAGAGCTCGGCCCACGGCAAGCATCTGGCCTTCGCCGCCAGACAATGACCCAGCTGATTGGGACAGTCTCTCCTTCAGGCGCGGGAACAGCGCGAACACCTCGTCAAGCTTTTCGCTCTTGGATTTGTTGCCTGTTCGACCGCCGATAGAGAGGTTTTCCATCACCGACAGATCGGCAAATACATTGCCTTCTTGCGGCACGTAGGCAACGCCCGCGGCGGGCATTTGATAAGGTGCCGCTGTGGACACATCATTGCCTTGCAGTTCCAGCTTTCCCGATTGCAGCGGTAACAGCCGCGCAAGCGTTTTCAGTAGCGTTGTTTTGCCTGAGCCGTTAGCGCCCAGAACCGCGAAAATTTCGTTATTGACACTAAAGCTGATGTCTTTGAGGACGGTAATCTCGCCATAGCCACTGCGGATGTTGTCTGCATCAAACACTGTCAGACCCCCATGTACTTTTCAGCAACAACACGGTTGGCCTTGACCTCTTCTGGTGCACCTTCGAACAGAATCGAGCCTTCGGACAAGAAATGCACGTATTCGCAGTACTCCCAGATCAGTGGTAGATCGTGTTCGACGACCACAACCCGCATAGCACCCGCCTGGACTTTCTCGCGCACCATATCCATAACCGATCGCGTTATGTCTTCTGGCAAACCGGCGGTAGGCTCATCCATCAACAACAATTTGGGCTCGGCTATAAGGCAGCGCAGAATATCGAGTAGTTTCTTTTCGCCGCCGGACATCGCATACCCGTTGCGATCGGCAAACGGGAAGGCTTCGACAAGACGAGCGACCTTTTCCTCAACTTCCTCGGAATCGCGTTGACCGGAAAACAAGCTTTTAAAGCCTTCAGCTCTGGCGGGGGTTGCCGCAAGGCGCAACGAATCGCGAATGGTCAAGCTGTCAAAACCTTGTATGCGTTGGTTGGTTTTTATCAGCCCGATCCGTGCAACCTGGTGGGAGTGAAAAGGGTTTAACGGATGGGTTTTGTCCTCTATGTGCAGCTTCATAGTGCCACTGCTTGGAGTAATGCGCCGAGTCAAAAGACCCATAAGTGTGCTTTTCCCAGCTCCGTTTGGGCCGATTAATCCCTCCAGACCAGCGCTGCCGAAGGTCACCTTCTCGATGTTGACCACCTCTTGCGTGTGGTAAGCCTTGGTGAGATTGTTTGCCTCTAATCTCATGGCTTAACCCTTTTCCACTGAGGCATTGGAGAGCTCTCTTGGTGGCGTTGTAGTCGAACTGCGCACTTTGGGTTTGTCGACACCCAATATGCCCAAGGGACGAAACATGATGATCATCACCAAAAGAACGCCATAGCAAAACAGTTTGAAATTCGGTAACAGGATCGCCTGTTCAGCCGGAACCGGTGCATAGGTTTCAATCAGAATGTCAAACAGACCAAAGGTGACAAATACCCCAACGATCGCACCCAGATTGTGTCCCTTGCCGCCGAGTACGAGCGCGATCCAGACCGCAAACGTCAGGGACGGGGATAATTGGTAAGGCACAAGGAATTGATGCAGTGGTGCTGACATACCACCGAGCAGTCCCATTAACCCGCACGTGATCGCAAAAACCCAACGCTTTGTGGCGGCGGTATTTTTACCCAGACTGGCAGCAAGCTCCTCGTTGTCGCGGATCGCCACGAGCTGGCGGCCAAGTCGCGAGTCACGCAATTTCGCGGAAATCCAGATAAGTGCACAGACCACGATCAACAGCATGATCATGAATATCAGGTTACGTTGTTCCAGATCAGAAAATGGAAACCGGATCGTGCCAAGACCTTGCACACCGCCGGTGAGATCTTTTTCGGATACAACCAGCGTTGAGACGATCGTCGCAAAGGCCAGGGTCGCAGCCAATATTGCTTGACCGTTGCGTTGCAGCACAAGGCGCGCCAACACATAAGCTAGGGCTGTTGCAAGAAGCGATGCCATTGCCATTGCGGGTAACAAAGGCACTCCCGCTTTGACATATAACACGCCGGTTCCGTAAAGACCGATTCCCCAAAAACCGACAACGCCAAAATTGGGAATTCCCGCCAATCCAAATTGGATGTGCAGCAGCTGAGCCAGGCCGATGTAGACCAACATGAGCGATACAGAAAAAATAAGGTAATCCATCAGGCTGTCCTCGCACCGCGTAGGGTCAGCACACCTATAAAGGCCGTCAGTAGCACCACTTCGGCGTACAACGGCTTGGTAATCAACGTGATGAAGGCGGTCAGAATGCCTGCCACGACCGCTGCTAAAACCGCACCGCGTACGCTGCCAACCCCGGCAACGATCGTTACCAACATGGTTATGAGAATGACGTTCCAACCCATATAGGGAGCCACTTGCGCGAAGACACCGGTGAAAACGCCGGACAGACCTCCCGCACATCCTGCAATAAACCAGATCGCCACAGAGGTTCTGTGCGGGTTGATGCCGCTGGCCATCGCAAGGTCCCGGTTGTTAGCCAGTCCGCGCATCTGTTCACCCAAACCGGTGTTGTAAATCATCCAGTAAAGCACTCCCGCGGCAAACAGCACGAGCACCAGAGCGATCAACTGAAGGTTTGTAGCGCCCATGCCAAAAAACTGCAAATAGGTAATGTTCGGTTCGTTAAGAAATAAATTCTCTGGTCCAACGAACAAGATCAAGCCATAGCGCAACATGAAAGAGACCCCGACCGACAATATAATCATCTCGGTCGGGCCGACGCCACGGTTCAAGGCGGGGCGAAAAATGCCAAGGTAGACGACAACGCTTAGCACCCCGGACAGCAGCATTGACGGGATAATGGCCAGGTAAAAATGCAGACCTAGAACAACATTAAACAGAATCGCAGAATAAGCGCCGTAGGTTATACTCTCGGCGAAAGCGATGTTCATGAAGCCGTTCAGATAAAAAATCAGTGTGAAACCCATAGCCGCTAAAATTAGTGGCGAGGCCTCCAAAAGACCGATAAATATTGAATCCAGTAGTAACATCTAGTAGCGATTCCTCTATTGCGTGTACCCAGATGTCATGCGGTTATAGGTCGAGATTGTAGTAAAAAAATATCGTTTTTAAAGATAGCCCACTCAATATCTTGCGGTTTGCCGTAGTGGTTCTCCAGTTGCAGAGCGAGCTCTGCGATCCGGCTCAATTCACCACCTTGCAGTACACCGCCGTGCGGTGTTTCCGATTTTTTCTCGCGCCCTTTTCGATCGACCACATAATGGTCGGGGGTAACTTCTCCCGATACTACCTGCTCGCCGAGGCCGTAGACCGCTTCGATTAACATGCGGTCTTTGCGCCGAGTAACAGGATGAATTGAAAACGCGACACCTGCTTTTTCCGCATCGATCATTTTTTGCACCACTACAGCCATTCGCAGGTCATCAAGCGAGCCTTTTTCCCCACGATAGAACAACGCGCGCTCGGAGAAAAAAGAGGCCCAGCAATCAATGACGCGTTTGCGTACATCGATTGCACCGCTTACCTCAAGATAGGTTTCTTGCTGACCGGCATAACTGGCTGCCTCCGAGTCCTCTGCACTGGCAGAGGAGCGGACTGCGACAAGACCTCCACCCAGCTCGGCGTAGGCGTCCAACACCTCTTGCGGCACTACCGCGGTGTCTTCGATAAGCTGCATCGCTGCAGCATGATCATTGTTGCGCGCGTGTTTCCGCAATGTTTCACTATCGATACATTTCTCAAGGACATGGGCAACAACAGTGAACCCGCCCGGCACAGGCAGATTTTGCTGCGTCATTGATGCGAGGCTTGCGCCTTTGCCCCCTGCATCAACCACCGAACAGCACGCTGGGTCGTTAAACCAGACTACGCTCTTATCCAATGATCA
>CALFBL010000331.1 GCA_937951695.1 uncultured Granulosicoccaceae bacterium
GGCACAACAGGATCGTAACCCATCACCGGACAATCATCACTAAGAAAGGATCTGAGCCCCGCCCGGCTATGGGCGATACCGCGTACCGGAATCAGCGTCTCGCGTTCCAGCCAGTCAACCAGCCTGCTTCACCCCGATAGCTGAGCTGAAATCAGTCGGTGACTCGCTGTGGCTTAGACAGCACACCGCGTAAAAACATGGGTGCGACAAATCCGAGAATCGCAGCTATCCAGAAGCCAATGGCAATCGGTGAGGAGAACAGATACATGAATTCACCGTCGCCTATTACCATGGCGCGTCGCAGCGCGTCTTCCATATTGCCGCCCAACAAGATACCGAGAATAACCGGCACGGTTGGTATATCGAGCTTTCTCAACACATACCCCAGCAGACCAAAACCAATCATCAACAGTAAGTCAAAGTAACTGCCTGATAGGGAATAAATGCCGACAAACGACACCATCGTCACCCCAGGCAATAGAACCCAGGGCGGCACTTGTAGGACACGAACAAACACCCGAACCATCGGTACGTTCATTAACAGCAACACCACATTAGCGATCAGCAGCGAAGCTATGAGCCCCCAGACCACTTCTGGACGATCGCTAAACAGCGTTGGCCCAGGTGTAATGTTCAGCGTCATCAACAACGCCAACAGCACAGCTGTTGTACCCGACCCAGGCACTCCGAGCGTGAGCATAGGCACCAAGGCACCGCCAGCGGCGGCATTGTTGCCCGCTTCAGGTGCAGCCACCCCTTTCGGGACTCCGGTGCCAAAACCGCTGTCTTTTCCGGCAATGGATTTTTCCGACATGTACGCCAGAAAACTCCCTAAGGATGCGCCGGCTCCTGGCAGAATTCCCGCGATAAAGCCAACCACACTGGCTCTTAGCATGCTCCATCGGGTGAGCCAGATCATCTTCCAGGGAATGATGACCTTCTCCAGCTTCACGCCAATCGAAGAGCCTTTACCATGACCTTCAATAAAAAAGAACACCTCAGCGATGGCGAACAAGCCAACAATGGCGACCAAAAAATCAATGCCGTCCATCAAGTGCATGTTTCCGCCGGTAAATCGCGGCAAGCCCGAGTTATTGTCCACACCAATCATCGCAATGCCCAGGCCAAGACACGATGCGATCGCCGCCTTAGCCTGGTTGTTGGAAGCAACCCCACCCAACGTACAAAATGCCAACAAGTAAAGTGCAAAATATTCGGCAGGTCCAAACAAGTAAGCCACTCGTGCGAGCAGCGGTGCTAGAAACAACAGCCCGACTGTCGCCAGAAAAGCGCCCACAAAGGACGCGACACCCGACAACACCAACGCATCCCCGGCCCGGCCTTGCTTTGCCATCGGGTAGCCGTCGAGAGTGGTCATCAGCGCTGGTTCGTCGCCTGGGATGTTCAGCAGAATCGAACTGATCCGGCCTCCGTACATCGCGCCATAATAAACGCTGGTCATGAGCACCAGCGCAGAGGTGGCGTCCAATCCCATGGTGAAAGTAATTGGTATTAGAATGGCCACACCATTAGACGGTCCAAGACCAGGCAAGGCGCCAATGATGGTGCCGAGAAAACAACCCACGATGGCCAGCAACAAGGTCTTCCACGACAGGGCGATGGCGAAACCCATCGCCAGATTCGCAAGCACATCCATTAGTTGAACCACCCCTTTGGAAACCCCACCAGGCCCAATCCCAAAGCAAATTTAAACAACACAAACAGCCCGATGGATAGCCCAACGCCAGTGATCATCGCGTGCGCTGGCCTAGGAGAGAGCTGATAACTTAATATGGCTGCGGTTATCGCCGTGGGCAAGAGAAACCCAAACGGCTTTAGTGCATAGGCATAGCCCACCAACACCCCGACCGCAATCGCTAAAGATACGATGGTTTTACCGACTGGCCACGTTGGATCAGCATCTGGCTTGAACATCATCACCAAAGCACTGATCGCCGCAACCACACCAACCCCGATCGGAAAGGCTTTTGGTCCAACCGGGTCTGCCAGGAAGCTGGTTTGAATTTGAGTGGCGCTTGCGATATACGCAGACGCCACCAAAAGTACAACCAGACCAAATAATCGGTCGCTCATCGTGTTATTGGATAACTCCGATATCGATAGACAATTGTCGAATTTCGTCCACGAGGCCATCGACATAGGCTTGAAAATCACCGCCTACTTTTGTGAAAGGCGCCAGACCATTGGCTTCCATGGATGCTTTCCACTCATCGCTATCAGCAACTTGTTGCAAACGATCTGCCCAAAGATCAAACGTCTCATCGCTGACGCCTTTAGGGACATAAAGCCCACGCCAGTTAACCGCGACAACGTCATAGCCTTGCTCTTTAGCGGTTGGAATGTCTTCGAAACCGGGAACACGCTCTTCGGTCAATACTGCCAACACCTTGACCTCACCGGCTTTCAGGAAGCCAACAATTTCAGACATATCACCCGTCATAGCTTGGGTAAAGCCACCGACCGTCTGGGTAATAGCGTCAGCGCCACCGTCGACACCAATGTATTTCACTTTCGTGATATCGGTAAAACCAACTCGCTGCAACAACATCAGTGGTTTCAAGTGATCAAACCCCCCTACAGCGGAACCACCTGCGAAGGCAACCGAGCTTGGATCGGCCTTAATGGCATCCAGCAAATCGCTCAGGTTCTCGTACTCGCTATCGGCAGCAACGACAATCACACCAGGATCTGCGCCAATCGCGCCAACAAAACGCACCTCATCAGCGGTTCGTCCCGCGTAGGCGTTTTGTGCTAGACGCGTTGTTGTGGCAGAGGATGCTGCAACGAATAGCTCTGCGTCGTCATTGCGCTCGGCAACCACATGATTGAACGCAAGACCACCACCGGCACCAGCCATATTGGTGACCTGGACCGGCTTATCAACAGAACCGATGTCGTACATAATCTTGCCAATGGTTCGGCACGTGAAATCCCAACCACCGCCTGGATTAGCAGGGGCGATGCACTCGGCACTCAATGAAGGCGCGGCGAAGCTGAAGTTTAATAAAACACTCGCAGCGGCCATTTTTAGCATGGTTTTTTTCATGATACTGACTATCTCCTCAATGCAGTAATTTCGGTAGCAAATTTATTGATGTGATCAATTCGCATTTTTAACAGATTTAGACAAAGGGTCGGTCCGACGCCCTCGCTGAGCCCAGTATACGGATTAGTTGATGCTCTGAAAAGACTGAAGGTCGAGCTTAAAGGGTGAATTGAGGCCAGAAAAAGCAGATGCGCTGCACTATCCCAGCTGAATATCCGCCAAAAGCCACGCGTACTGCGCGCCGTGCATATCACGATCTTGTATATGGCCCTGAACCACTGGTCTTGGGAAGCTGATTTTTATGACTCGAATATCGGGCAAGTCAAAGCGTTTTAGCTGATCTTCTGCAAGATCAAGGCGCTCGGCAATCGCGCGGGTCGTTAGCCTCGATGCAGTGTATTCGAACGCGACATCGTCTTTGAAAAACAAATCGATCGTGGCCCAGAAAGGACCTGCGTTCTTTGATCGAATACTGGCGACCTGCTCGGTGAGAGTTGACATCAATTGATGTCCTCGACCTTGAGCTCAAATGCGTCCATTGGGTCGTTCAATTCAAGCACATGATTCAATAAAAATTTATACACCGCACCACGTTCCGACTCGGCAGGGGAATACGGAAACGCAAACGTAGGCAAGGCTTCAGACTCGGTCAGAGGAAAATGCAACAAAAACGGATTGCATAGTCGTGCGACATCGGTGGCCATCGTTTGACTGCTGGCCGTGACCAACATTAGCACACCCACCTCAGCGGGAAGCGATCGATTTTTCTCCAGCGCACCCAATGTTGCATCCACGCCAATCAAGCGCAACTCAATGTGGTAATCCTCATCCGCAACGCTCATTCGTGTGGCGACTTGCTCGTGTAAAAACACACTTAGTTTTTCACACCATAAAGCAGCATTAGCCACATAATCGGGCTGTCGGATTAGTACCAGAGAAGAGGTTTGGTAACCACATAGGCCAGCACCTTCCAACTTGACGGTGTAACGATCTGCCGGAACCCACGCTGAACCGGTTATACGCACACGCCGCTCATCGATCGCTGTATAAGAGGCCTTGGCGACGTTTAAACAGCCACCCGGCTCAAAGAGTTCAATGGGGTCGGCGTTTTCGTACAGCATATGAGCGCTCACCGAGTGAGGCGTGCAGGTCGCATCGGTTGCTAGTGGTTGCACCGTGCAACCGTCTTCATCAAATTCAATCATGATGACACCGCTGGTCGGGTTGGTTGAGCACAAAGCCCCACACTCTCCTATCTTGGCGCCATGCCATGCCGACCCGGGGTGCGCACCGCGCTGTATGGGAAGGGCCGCAATGATGGCGGTATCCGTCGTGCGTCCGGCTAACACAATATCGGCCCCCGACTCCAACGCAAGAATTATTTGTTCAATACCCGCCAGCGCTACGATGTTCTCGCACTGGTTTATTAACGCGCCACTAATTTGATCCAGTGGCGCAAGTGCAGCGATCTTCTGCGCGTTCATCTGCTCAATTAAGCTTGCTTTATCTTGATCACTATATAGACGAGCGACTCGAACCGACTGTCCCTGTTCAGTCGCAATATCGAGCGTCATCTGGTACATCCAGTCAACGCATTGATGAGTACCACAAGTGCCGCATGAACCAATTATCAACGGAATATTGGCGCGCTCTCGTGCCTGCATAAGCTCACGCCATTCGCTGCGAGTCACGCTTTCCGAATATTTGCTGGTGCCTGTACCTAGATAAAAAGGGCCACTGTCGGTAGAACCGCCATCGATACAAATGGCATCGGGTTTCAACCCCATTCCGCGCTCTAGCGCCGCAGAATCGAACCCTAGTCCTAAAACACCACTGGGAATTAATATGGAAGTTGCCATGGGGTGACAATATACACCGCCTGTGGGTCCTGTGAACTCAAAGTAACCCCGTTCGCGCAGGTCAGGACACGAAAATCACAATGGATCATAGGCAACGCGTTGGCATCGATACCGGCATGGGAGCTTAGGTTTATCCGTCGGTTCATTGCCAACTTTGAATTGCTTGATCAGCTGCGGTTTTTACCCCTATTCGTTGCAGACTCTGAACGCCAGCATGAGCACGATTGAAACACGCTCTTTGATTCTCATCGCTGCTGTGCTGAACGGCAACGACGATGAAATTCGGTACGCTCTTCCATTCGGTACGCTCTTCTTTAGATACGATTATTCGCTAACAATTTGTTTGTTACACACACTAGAGTGCCCAGCCGCCGTCGACAATATGGGTTTGTCCCGTGGTGAAGGCACTGTCGTCACTGGCAAGATACAGCGCCAGAGCGGCAATCTCTTCGGCTTTGCCTACTCGCCCTAACGGCTGACGCGCAATAAAATCCTTCATGGCTTGTTCATAATCGCCCATAGCACGCAGCCTCTCATGCAAACTGGGGCTGTCGACAGTGCCTGGGCAGATAGCGTTGCAGCGTACTTTGTCGGTTACAAAATCGGCGGCTACCGCTTTGGTGAGGCCAATGATGGCCGCTTTTGATGCGCAATAGGCCAGCCGGTTCGGGACACCTTTAATTGATGAGGCTACGGATGACATATTGATGATTGAGCCTCCGCCTTGTTCGATCATCCCCGGCACAATCAGCTTAATGAGACGGTACTGCGCCTTCACATTCAGATTAAAACTGAAGTCCCAAGCGTCCTCGTCGCACTCCAGTATCGTGCCATTCGCTACAAACCCAGCGCAGTTGAACAGCACGTCCAAGTGCTTCATATTGTTTATCTCCGCGGTCACCGCCACCGCGTCGGTCACATCCAGCTTACGTGCCGTAATTCCAGCAATCGCACCTAGCTCTGCGAGGGTCGCGTCATTGATGTCGGTTGCGATCACATCCGCGCCATTGGCTGCGAACAGTTCGGCTGTGGCGCGGCCTATGCCTTGCCCCGCAGCCGTAATCAGCACACGCTTACCGGCCAGTTTCGTCATATCATCACTCCTTACGCATTGGGTTCTGGGCACTTAACACTGTGTTCCCCAGATTCTAAAATGAGTTTGCACAAAAATGTTTGATTCCCTGTCGTAATGAGACAACACATCTTTAAACCGCACTTTACGCTCAGGAGAACCATCCGCGTTCGGCACCGCCCTAACGCATTCAAGGCGAAACGCCTTAACGTCGTAGCAACAGCGCTCTTTTACCACTGCATCCACGGCGACTTGGAGTTTTTTTCGCTCAGCTCCTTGTGCTTTTAAGAGTTCCTCGCACCTGATAGGCTCAACCCGCTCTCAGGTTTGACTCTGACGGCGCCGGAAGCCTTATCCACGAAGAAAGGACAAATGCCACACTGGATTCGGCGATCAGTGGCAGGGGTGTCTTTGAGGCGAGGGTCCGCCTCACCGCTCACCAATCTTGGCTGATCGTCCGCGTCGAATCGTTTTTTTAACAAATCCAGTAACAAATCATCAATGCCAAGAGGCTCAGCAATCTGGTAAGACGTGTTAGGAAATTTCACCGCAGCCTGCTGAACAAGACTGGGGATATCTCGCGTCCAGTGTTTACCTTTAGCCAGAAAAAGCGGCAGCACCACAACATGTGACGCACCTTTCTCAACACAGCGGGCATAGGCCATCGCGATATCGGGCGCCGCCAACTCCATATGCGCAGGTTCAACGATCGAGCAGTCATCGGCAAATCGACTCGCAAAACGCTGCGCGAGATCGTTCAGACTGTCGTTCGATTGCGTGCGTCTACTGCCGTGATCACAGATGACAACACCGGTGACCGCTCCACTTTCCAAAGACATCGTATTCTCCCTAACCTTCGCTATGACTCGTTCTTCCACTTGATCTGGAACTCGATCTCCTCTTCGGCGCCTTCGCGCTCGTGCTCAATATTGTATTGCGCCCTCACAGGCACGTAGATACGCTCACCTGCTATCTGGATCTCGAATTTATCTCCGTTCTCCAGCGCATCGGCTAGCCGTCGAAGCTTTGCAACAAATTCTTCGGTGGGGTAATCCTTTTCTATATCGCGATCTTCTTTCATGTCAAACCCTGTGAACGTTGTGTGAAAACATTGACCTCACCTCAGTAATTTGAGACAGGTCACCGAAATACAAGCGCAACGCTAGAGCTTACAGGATCCCCACAGCCTTGCGACACGGGCGTCTGGCGCTTTCGGGAAAGAACGCCCACCATTTCTATTTATGTCCATGTTAGCCTGCTCAGGGAATGTTTTCTAAGCACCATTATGCTTGGAAATTCAATGTATTGAACATCCTCTAACGAATCAACTTTGCAGATTCAAATGGCACTTGAACCTTAGGCTTTTAAAGTGTCTCTAATGCATAAAATTTGCTCTAGTGTTCTGTTCTATTTCCTCCCAAGGAGAAAGCGTATGATCCGCCTGTTAACAGTAATCATGATGGCTTTTACAAGTATTTTGTTGGTGCACGCACAAAGCAGCGACTCGCCCAATGAACCTGAAATTTCCGTTACTGTGTCGCCTGAACCCGCCATGTCGCTCGCGCGATTGGAAAACATCCTTGTCGCGTTAGATCCACAGACACAAGCAAACGGTTCTCGTTTTTTGCTGACCATTGAAGATATTCAAGTGTTTGTCATCACCGACGTTGCCAACGACCGTATGCGTGTGATGACGCCGATTCGTGCACGCGAGGGTATAGCTGCTGCAGAGATGACACGCATGATGCAGGCTAACTTCGACTCTGCCTTGGATGCCCGCTATGCCATCGCTCAGGATACGCTGTGGAGTGTTTTTATTCATCCACTGTCACCACTGCAGAAAAACCAGCTGATATCGGGCATAGGCCAAGTGGTTAATCTGGTAATTTCTTACGGCACAGTTTACTCAGGCGGCGCTCTCAACTTCGGCGGCGGAGATTCAGGCGGGATTAATCGCGAGTTAATAGAACAATTACAGGATAAAGGCCAAAAAGTCTAGACAAGTCAGACACAACCAACGACAACGACCGATCAATCCCGCTCATCTGAGCACCTAGCTTACGCACGCAAGCTACCCTGAGCATAGACATCGACTTGTCGCTCCCGACCGGCTGCGTTCTCAGCTGGCTGCACAGCCAATTGCGCAGCTCGACTGGGGGCGTAAACCGTCAGAGATGGCCGCGCACGCAACTCGTTTGCCAGTTCATAGCGCAGAGGGTGATCAACGATTCAGCTCATGAAGCACTCTGCACCTTTACGCTAGTAATGAATCATGTAAATCGGCGCACGCTTCAACACTGCGCGTTACCCCCACCCAGTGCAACCTGCACACAGAACCGTATTACACGCGCATCAATACAAAGTCCTCGTCTATCTCAACCGGACGAGTCTCGCGTGTTTCACCGTCGAATTCGCCACTGTCGTCACCGAATAGCAAGTTATTCCCATCAAGTAATATCAAATCAAAGTCTTCAAAGCTGTTATCGATAACCGATTCACCATTTAAGGTTAGAGAATCTACGGTGATGTCTATAAAGTCGGCAACACCCAAAGGCGTATCAACCGTGTCACCTGGAAACACCAATGTAGAGTCAAAAACAAAAACCCCATTTAATAGGGTGCATTGCGCATCAGCGAACTGCGATACAGTCGTGACGAAGCTATCGCCTTGAATAGCGACTTCATTGATTTCGAACCCATTCGCCGGATCATCCGCTAGCGAACATCCGCGAAGGAAGTTGCCGTTGAATTGGCTGTTAGCATCCAAGATGTCATCCAGATCGGTACCAGTCTCTAGCAGGTCATTACCAAGTTCGGCGGCATCAAAGTTATCGTTATCGCCTGTACACCCAGCCAACAAGACGGTGCTGACAAGCCAGGCTCTCAACGCGCTATTTATTAACATGGAATCACAGTCGCACCGGTAGAGCGTATCCGTCGAACTCGACCGGGCGTCTCAGCGGCAACCACAACCGCGTCCGAACTTGTGTACTTTATCAGCATGATTAATCAGTCCTTTAAAGCATACGAGGCAACTTACCAAGAAATAATACCAGCTCTTTCTCGCACTAATGTGACATTTTCCGCCAGATTATTTCTAGTGCCGCCTACCACGGGTGTGTCATCTCGTCCAATTATCGAGTTGAATGCGATCGAGAGCGTTCATCGCGCGCCGTCTGCAAAAGGTTTATCCACAGGCACTTTTTTGCTGGCAATAAACGTCGAGGCGTTAAAGTTCTCGTAAATTATCTGTCGACTGCGTCTCCGAATAACAATTGAAATCCGCTTTGAGCTTTATACGCCAGACCTCTCTACCGCTCCAACGTTCTAATTGCAGCATCGTTTTGCTGCGAGATATCCAAATACATACAGGTCGCCAGCCTGGGATAGCGTGAACTAACAATTATAAATGGCAGGAGAGACTTATGATAACTACAGCAATCGTGTGTTGTACCGTATTTTTAATTGGACTAATTACAAGTTACTGGTGGGGTCCACATAACCGATTCACATTAGGCTGGAGGCTGTTTGATGCAAAAAATCTGGCACAAAATGACAGCACGTCCAGTGCGCCTCAAGCGGGCACCAAACCACTAGATTTCGACTACATATTTGAACGCAAAACAAGCCAACAGACTTCTGCATCTACAACAGGAAAACCAAGGGTCAATGACGGATCTAATTCACCTGCCACGGCCGCTGCAGCAGTAAACCGTTCAGTTTCTGCATCTGCTCCTGTAACTGAAAACGTTACGCAGCTTCACACGGCTAGACAAGCTTCCGCTGTTAGTGATCAGATAACTCCTGAAACACAGGCAGTTTCTGCTAACTCTTCACCAGATCAGCCCTCAAAATTTCAATCTGCGCCCAGTCAGGCGCCTCGAGCCCAGGCGGATGACCTGAAGCAGATCTTCGGCATTGGCAAAGTATTCGAAAATCTGCTGAACGGTATAGGCATATCTACCTTCGATCAGCTCGCTAACATCAGTGACGAGCAATTAGAAACGGTACGAGGTTCTCTGGGAGTCTATTCTGGTCGAATTGAAAAAGATAACTGGATTGCACAGGCTGTCGAACTGCACGAGTTTCACCACTGCCAGAAGCAGGTCGCTTGATCAACGGATCGTTAATCTCTTGCGACGGTCAAGTGAGTGAGTCAGTGAGTGAGTCAGTGAGTGAGTGAGAAAATATGCAAAAAAGTCGAACTACCATGTACTAGCCTGCGGCGGCCCATGAGATTTTAACTGTTATTGGGTAAAAAACAGAGCTCATGGGGCACTGCTGGGTCACACGGTTAAATCGAAAACACAGGGCATCTCCAGCGCCATCGTCCTGTGTAAACCACAGTCCTATACCCACTCTACCACCCGGATCTTGCTACAGAAGTACCCGCACACCGAGCCTAGTGATACACGATACGGTGGCAGTTGAAAATTTGCGTAAACTACACGTCAGGCAATTTAGCCAATCGTAGCGCGATCGTTTTTCTGCGCGTTCGGCCAACTATTGACGAGATACCATGCGCGAACTTCTAGAATTGCAAACTGGTCAGGTGGCGTTTCTTAGCGGGATTCTGGCAGGCTTCGCCCTGACCGCTGCACTGAATATCATGCGCTACGGGTTGATAAGCCGAATTTCGCGATTCGTGTTCATTATCGCCACTTTGTCGTCTTTGCTATTTATCGTAGCGCTCTATGTTGATGTACGACTCACCCTGGAACTCGCTGGTAGGAGCGAGATCAGCGTACCCCTGCAAGCACGCATTGCAAGTATTCATTTAATCGGTACCGCCAGTGCCACCATCGCGTTGTTTCTATTCGTCATAGCCACAGCGCTAATCGGATGGTTGGCGCCCAACCGCAAAACCGGTGTCATAACCACGCTTTTAGGTTTGAGTATTTTGCTGTTACTGCTATATGTATGGTTTCAGATCGGAGGCATTTCAGCGGAGTTAAATGCTTAGAAAGCCGCCGCCATCAGAACTCCAATCTGCGCATCGTCATCGACGCGCCGTTAGATCAAGAGCTATTGCCATCGCTGATTCCTGGTCGGTACTTTTTTCCATAGCGTGTCGCCGTGATTGGTTTGATCCCAGCCTCGATAAGGATGCTGAACAAGCAGGCGTTCACTCTTGAAAACAAATACCAAAATAGCGCCAGCAACGAATCCGCCGATATGTGCCCAGAAGGCCACGCCACCGCCCTCAGCATTAGCTGTATAAACCCCATAAACCTGAACCGCGATCCAGTACCCCAACATCAGGAATGCAGGCACGGCAAAGGATCGAAAAATAAATACAACAAACATATGCACGTGCACTCGCGGGTACAAAACAATGTACGCCCCCATCACGCCTCCGATAGCCCCGGAAGCACCAACCATCGGGATGACCGAGCCGATGTCTGCGAGAATCTGAGCCAGGGTCGCGGCCAGCCCTGTCAAAATATAGAAGGCAAAGAATCGAAACGGCCCCATAGAATCTTCCACGTTGTTGCCGAATATCCAAAGAAACCACAGGTTGCTCAGCAAGTGCATCCAGCTGCCGTGCA
>CALFBL010000332.1 GCA_937951695.1 uncultured Granulosicoccaceae bacterium
GGCTGCGAGTACCCTCTGGAGCAGGACTGTGACAATGGCCAAGACGATGACGAAGGTACTTGATCAAGGATTAGCTAGTCCTAAAGAGGCTGTAAGCAAAGAGATGCAATTGTCCCCTTCCGCTGATGCGGTCATGGTGGGAGATTCATTGAAAGATGTACAGGCGGCCATGGCAGCCGCTATTCAGCCTGCGCTGGTCAAGACAGGCAATGGGCAGCACACGCTCGATACCAACAAAGGCTTGGAGCACATTCCGGCGTACACGGATCTGGCTGCGTTTGTCGATCAATTATTGGCGACACACGCGACAGATTCGCCGTAGGTCTTTATGGTTTATAAAAGGTTTGCCGATGTCCGCTGAGCCCATTTCATTAATTTATCGTTTATGGCTGATTGTGCGCAGCGCTATGTTTTGGATTTGGCTTTTTACCACGACGACTGTGTTCGCCATTCCCGCCCTGTTGGCCAGTCTGGTCTCGTTCGGCGTTTGTTACTGGGTGTGTGGTAAATGGATTACCGTGAACATGTGGGGGCTCGAATTTCTATGTGGCGTGAAATACAATGTGCAAGGGCAGGAAAATATTCCTGAACAGCCGTGTCTTATCGTCTCTAAACATCAATCCACTTGGGAAACGTTTTTCTTCGCCTATTACTTGCGCCATGTGTTGTATGTGGCCAAACGCAGCCTAGCTTATATCCCGGTATTCGGCTGGATGATCAGTCTGCTGGGTTTTGTCATGATCAATCGAAATGCCGGCCGGGGAGCCATTCAACAGATTTCAGAACAGGCCCGTATAAAAATCCCCTTGGGGCGATGGATCGTGATTTTCCCGGAAGGTACGCGCATGCCGGTCGGGGCCGAGCCTCAGTATCGAATCGGTGCCATGAAGGTATCTGCCGACACGCAAATTCCCATGTTGCCAGTCGCGGTCAACTCGGGTGAATTCTGGCCGCGCATGGGGTTCATAAAATGGCCTGGAACGGTGACGGTAATCTTTGGCCCGTTAATCCATCCGGGTAACAAAACACCGGATGAGTTACGTACAGAAGTACAGACTTGGATCGAAGGCCAGATGGGCCAGATCACAGTCAAGGACCGTTTCCCCTATTAACGCCCGCGCGCTCGAACCAACGAGTCGTGTTATCAACACTCACAGGTCAAGCTATGTCTGAAGCGATAAAAATTGCCGTATTCGGGTTGGGTTCTATGGGGTTTGGCATGGCTGAATCGCTGGTGCGTGCTGGCTGTGTCACCTACGGTTATGACCCCGTTGCTGATTTACAAGATCGTCTGGTAACCGTAGGCGGGGTATCAGCTGAGTTTGCCGATGTGGCGCAAGAGGTGTCTGCGGTTGTGGTCGTTGTGCTCAATGCGGCGCAGGTCGAGTCGGTGTTGTTTGGTGACTCAAATTCAGTGGGGGTGGTGGCAGGTCTGAAACCGGGGGCCGTGGTGTTATCGTGCGCGACAGTTGCGCCGATGTTTGCCAAGCAGATGCAAGCGCAATGTGCGGATCACGGCGTGCTGTATCTTGATTCCCCGATCTCTGGTGGTGCTGTGAAAGCCCGCATGGGGGCTTTGTCCATCATGGCCTCAGGCTCAGCCGAGGCGTTTAACGCTAGTCGTCCGGTGCTCGACGCAATCGCTGAAAAGGTGTTTGTGCTGGGAGACACCGCGGGTGCGGGTTCTGCGATGAAAGCGGTGAATCAAATGCTGGCGGGGGTGCATATTGCGGCGATGGCAGAAGCACTAACCTTTGGCGTGACACAAGGGGTGGAGCCCGAGACCTTTGTTGAAGTAATCACTCAATGCGCGGGTAACAGCTGGATGTTGGAGAATCGTGCACCGCATATTGTCGCCGGTGACTACACCCCGCACAGCGCGGTGAACATCTGGCCTAAAGATCTGGGTATCGTGTTGGATGCTGCACAAAGCGCTGGCTTTCAAGCGCCGCTTACCACAGCAGCGCTTGAGCAATTCAAGGCGGCGGTGGATGCAGGTCTGGGCGCAGAAGACGATGCAGCGGTGGCGAAAGTGTACGCTCATGCTGCGGGTATTACGTTACCCGGATAAGGGTTTCGTCTACAGTGCTTTGCTTAAAACGCTTTGCGGATGATGTTCAATCCCATCAGTAAAAAGAACCACAGCACCACGCGCCGAAACACCGCTTCATCCAGACGATGGCGAATTTTCTCGCCAAAGGCAAAGCCTAGCAGGGCCGGGAATACCAGTAGTAACGACACCAGTGCCTGACCGGGTGTGATCAAACCCAAAACCGCATAGCAGAGTCCTAGCACCAGGCTACCCAGTAACAACAGCGCACCGACCAGGGCCACAAAGGTGGTTTTATCGGTGCGAATCGCGCTCATAAACACCACGATGGGTGGCGCCCACACGCCCGTTATACCCCCGACGAAGCCTGCGCTGACACCGGCTGTGAGCTGAGCGTGGCGATTGAACCGGGTATCGAGCTCGGGAATGACGCCGGCGAGGCTAACCGCGGCAAACAACACGATAGTAATACCGAGTAAGAGTGTGACAAAGCCAATACTGACGCCAGGCGCCGCGAACGCAAAGAGCGCAATGCTGATCGCCATGGATGTCGTCAATGGAATAAATTGTTTAAGCCGATAAAGATGCTGCCGCGATCTCCAGACCTGCCAGGCATTGGTTGACATCATGGGCATGATCACCAGAGCTATCGCGATACGAGGATCGGTAAATTGCGCTGTCAGACTGATCGCAGCGGTTGGTAGCCCGATGCCGATGGTGCCCTTAATGAGCCCTGCCAAGACGTACACCAAAACCACACTGAGCAATACGCTGGTGGGTAAACTGCTTAAGATGTCCACGTTATCTGGGTTACGCCGCGTGCAGCACGGGTAAGTTAAATAGATCGATGGCGTTTTGTGTGCTCACTTGGGCTACCGCTTCAATCGGTGTGTCTTTAAGCTCGCTTATGCAGTGCAGCACCTCGGCAAGATACGACGGTTCGTTGCGTTGTCCGGTGTAAGTGCTGGGCGGTTGAAATGGGGCGTCGGTCTCCAGCACCAGGCACTCAAGCGGCAAGCGCTTGACCAGCTTGCGCAGGCGGGTGGCGCGAGTGTAGGTTAGAGCCCCGCCAAAGCCCAGTTTGTAACCCTGGTCGATCAATCTCATCGCTTGTTGCAGGGAGCCGTTAAAGCTGTGCACGACCCCCTTGCTATGACCAGATGAACGCACCAAGGTGATCACATCTTCCACCGCTTTGTGGGCGTGAATGATAATGGGTAGACGAAATTCGCGGGCCAGTGATAACTGACCCGCAAACAGGTGCTGCTGCGCAGGTTTGTCGACCGCTTTGGTACTGTAGTCCAGCCCACATTCCCCCACGGCAATGGGCCTCTCACGACCGAGCCATTGCGCCAGATCGTGCAAATGTTGCGGCTGATGGTGAGGCATAAAACGCGGGTGCAGGCCGTAACAGGGATACAGTTCATCGTGATCGGTGCATAGGCTGCGGATACGTGGCCAGTTGTTAAAGTGTATGCCCGGTACTATTTGAGCGATAACGCCTGCGCTGCTGGCTCGGGACAAGACGTCCGCCAGATCGGTGGTCAAAGCCTCATCATCGATGTGTACGTGGCTGTCGATTAACTGCATGGCCGGCACTCCTGAGGGGGCTTGACTCTAGCACAGCCCTTGAGACGTGCATCCCTTGGTACACTTATGCGCAAATCGATGGGTGAGACAGGATTATGCGCTGGAGACAAGGACGACGTAGTACCAACATAGAGGACTTGCGTGGCAAAAAGGGCCGTAGGCGGACGGTGCGACGCGGCGCTGGAGGCGGTGCCAAGCTAGGTGGTGGCGTGGGCATTATCGTTTTGCTGATTGGCTTGTTTTTAGGTGTCGATTTGTCGGGGTTGGTGGGCGGTGGTGGCGGTCAGGTAGGCATTCCCCAAATGCAGTATCCCGGCGATAGCGTCAGTGGTCAGGGCCCGGCCATTCGCAACGACGATGAAGCGGCGAATTTCATTGCCACCGTGTTAGCCGACACCGAAGACGTCTGGAACAAATTGTTCCGCCACGCGGGTAAGCAATATCAGGAACCCCGATTGACGTTATTTTCAGACGGCGTCAGCTCGGCGTGTGGGTTTACCTCATCGGCGGCGGGTCCGTTTTACTGCCCGGGTGACGACAACGTCTATATCGACTTGAGTTTTTTTCGTCAATTACAAGGCATGGGGGCAGCAGGCGACTTTGCGCAAGCGTATGTCATTGCGCACGAAATCGGGCATCACGTGCAAAACCAGTTAGGTGTCTCCATGGCTGTACAAAGACAGCGGCGGCAGTTGCCCAAAGCTCAAGGTAATGCTTTGTCGGTTGCCACCGAATTGCAGGCCGATTGTTATGCAGGTGTTTGGGCGCATCACGCCCATAAAGATCGTCAAGTGCTGGAACCTGGAGATCTGGAAGAGGGTATGAACGCGGCTGCGAAAATTGGTGATGACGCATTGATGGCCAACGCCGGTCGTCGCGTGCATCCGGATAATTTTACTCATGGCACATCGCAGCAACGCCAACAATGGCTGCTACGTGGCCTTGAAACCGGTGACGCAAACGCTTGCAATACCTTCGGCAACAATTGATCCTATGCGTCTGAGTCCAACTGAATTTGACCGCTGGCCCAACAAGCGTGTGACCTTGTTAGGAATGTCGGGTGTGGGCAAAACACGCCTGGCCAGTATTTTGCGCAACAACAACTGGTTTCATTATTCTGTGGACTACCGCATTGGTACGCACTATCTGGATGAAGCCATTCTCGATAACGTAAAAACGCAAGCGATGCAGGTGCCGTTTTTACGTACTTTACTGATGAGTGATTCGATCTACATCAGCAACAATGTCACGTTCGAAAACCTCGACCCTTTATCGACATTCCTAGGTAAATTAGGTAACCCCGATCTGGGCGGCTTACCATTGGAGGAATTTCAACGCCGACAAGCCTTGCATCTGGAAGCCGAACTCAATGCGATGCGCGACGTCGAGGCGTTCATTGACAAAGTCGACAAGATTTACGGCTATCCGCATTTTTTAAATGATGTTAGCGGTAGCATGTGCGAACTGGATGATTCTGCTTTGATCAATGCTGTGGCCGAGAACACGGTGATGATTTACATTGAAGCCAACGCAGCAGATGAGAAATTCCTGATCGATCGGGCGCAGAATTCCCCCAAGCCGCTGTACTACCGCGAAGCGTTTCTTACCGAGCATCTGGCGAAGTATAAAAAAGAGAAATCCTTGTCGTATGTGGCCGATATCGATCCCGATGACTTTATGCGTTGGGTATTTCCGCATTTATTTTACGCCCGGCTGCCGCGTTACCAAGCCATCGCCAAACAATATGGGTACTCGGTGCCAGCACGGGATGCATATCAGGTTGAAACCCTTGACGATTTTAATGATTTGATTCGCACCGCTTTAAAGTAGAAACGAATACTTCCTATGCCTTTGGTCGCCCACAATGCCTTGCCCACTTATTCTCGTTTGCTGCAGGAAGGGCAGCCGGTGCTAAGCGCCGAACGGGCCCAAAAGCAGGATATTCGGCCTCTGCACATAGGTTTGCTGAATATGATGCCCGATACAGCACTGGCAGCGACTGAGCGTCAGTTTTTTCGTCTGGTGGGCTCCAGTAACTCCATCAGTCAGTTTTATATGCACCCGTTCACTATCGATTCTGTGAAACGGGCTCCCTGGGCACAATCTCGCGTCGATGACTTTTACGAATCGTTTGACTCGATCAAAGGCCACGGATTAGACGCGCTGATCATCAGCGGCGCCAATGTCACAGAAGCCAACCTGGCGGCTGAAGTTTTCTGGGATGAATTGGTGGAGGTGATGAACTGGGCGCACGACAACGTGACATCCACCTTGTGTTCCTGTCTGGCCACTCATGCGGCCGCGTTGCATAAACACAACTTGCAACGTTACCAATTGCCGGCGAAACGCTGGGGCGCTTACCGTCACGACATTATCTGTCGCGATCATCCTTTGGTTAAGTCGCTAAATACGCAAATTACGGTGCCGCACTCCCGGTTCAACCAAATCGATCGCGCTGCGTTTGAATCGGCCGGTTTGCATGTGTTGGCAGAAGGCTCTGAAGGCGGGGCGCATCTGTGCGTCAGCCCCGATGGCTTTCGAACTGTCTACTTTCAGGGGCATCCTGAATACGATCACGTGAGTTTGATGTTAGAACACAAGCGTGAAGTGGGGCGCTACATCAACGGGGAGTTAAATGAGTTTCCACCGGTGCCGGAAAATTACTACGATGTCTACAGCTTAGCGGTGTTGTCAGAATACCGTGCCGCATTGGAAATAGCGTTGTGCTCGAACGTCGGGCGGGCAGCGTTTCCGGTATTCCCAGAAGAGTCACTGGTGGGGCGTTTACACAATACTTGGCACGACAGTGGTAAAT
>CALFBL010000333.1 GCA_937951695.1 uncultured Granulosicoccaceae bacterium
AAGAGAATCTGTTGCAGAACACGATTGAAATGGGTGATTACTTACTGGAGAAGCTGCGTGCCCTGCAGAACAAACACAAGTGTATTGGCGACGTGCGCGGCAAGGGCTTGTTTTGTGGTGCAGAGCTGGTGGTAGATCGCCAAACCAAAGAGCCCATGCCTGAGTCTGTGGTAACGGCCATCGCGGCCGATTGCATGGAACACGGCGTCATTATCGGGCGCACAAATCGCAGCCTGGCAGGTTTTAACAACACCATTACGTTGAGCCCTGCGCTTATTTGCACTGCCGATGATATCGACCAAATTGTGGCAGCGATCGATATCGCGCTGACCAACCAGGCAAGCGCTTACAACTAAACTCAGGTCATGACCTGACGGCCTGCGCCAAGCGCCAACGCCAAGCGGTTATTGAGCAGCCCTTCGGCAAGTGAAGGGCTACTTACGGCCGTTCGCACCGATCCGGCTAGACGCGATGCTCTGCATCGCCAGCCTCTGCAGCTTCATCCGCGCTCACCATCGACTCCAACGATTCGTTGTCGTCATCATGGTCACCGGCCATTTCAGACAATACGGGTAAGGGATCAATCATGCGCCAGGCGGGCAGCGATGTCAGGACGCTGCTCATCAGGGTTCCGCCGCGTAACAGCCAGACCATATACCCCACGGTAAATCCCGATGACAGGCCCACTGAGCTACCCACCGTGGCGTCGAAATTCAGATACGGCTCATCCAGTGCGTTCTCGGTTCGGTCCCAGCGATCGGCTAATTCTTCCAGAGTGCGCTCGTAGACCATGGTCTCATAAGATCTCAAGCTAAACGAATCAATCGTATTGACGTCGTCGGAAGAGCCCAATAGACGGCTCAAACTGGTGCTTATTTGGGACGTCTCGGAGGTTATGCTGGTGGACCCATCGTCGGTGCGATTCAGCGCTGGCAATAGCGAGGCAAGATCAATCCGTTGAGTTTGAATGCTAGACGTTGGGATAACGTTGTCACGATTTTCCGGTGGATCAGACTCCTCGATCACTTCTTCTTCAGTTTCTGCAACAGGCTCGGGCGTCGGAATCCCATTCGGGGCAGCCGCTTCGGGTTCTAACACAGGCTTAATCACCGGTAAGGTGATAAGCACCTCATCCGGTTCTTCCATGAACTCTCTTTCTGGTTCTGGTTCTGGTTCTAGTTCTAGTTCTAGTTCTGGTTCTGGTTCTAGTTCTGGCAATGCCGCCTCGATGATTGGATCAAACTGCAAATTCACCAGCGTCGATGCGGTTGCATCGTTTGAATCTAAGGCGACAATACGTACCTGTAGCTTCTGTTGTGTTGGATTGTCGGTGAGCGTAAATGACTGAGTAACAGGATCAAACGTCAGCCATTCGGGCAGGGGTTGGTCCTCGTCAGACTCTGTGTCGGCGACGACCGCAGTATAAGTAATGTCGTCACCATCAGCGTCGGTAAACGTATCGGGCGCAATGGAGAAAGATTCACCGATGGCGAGCGATGGCGCGACCACCGGAATGGCCAGTACGGGTTCATCATTAACTGCAGTAATTTCCACCGGGACGATAACCGCATGCGAGGGTTCATTTCCGGTGGTCACCGATAGCTGGAATTCGCTGCTGGTATTCTGGGTGATGTCCAACTGGGTTAAATCAATTTGAACGTTACCCTCGTCAAGGTCCTGTTGCGAAAACGTATCCCCAGCGGCTGCGATATGCCCATTGATCAGTAGCGCACCAATGTCTGCCGGTAGTGCGGTGCTTACGGTATAGAATTCAATACCATCCCCATCCTGATCAGTCACATCAAACAAATCAGCAGTGAGTGGTGTGGTGGTGTTTTCAAACGCTGTAAGAGTTCCATTAAGGCTTAGAACAGGGGCGTTTTCCACTGGCATCAAGAGCACCATCGCAGCGGCTTGGTTAGATACCTCTGCGTTACTGGATACAGCGCTGACATTGAATTGACCCACCACCGGTGATGGGACTTGGGCACCGTTCGAGGCGATAGCGACTAACCCTTGAGTCAAGTCTGCTGCGGTGAACGTATCCCCGATCACCATCGCAACGCCGTCGCGTTGGAGTTCGAATGCATCGGAGGTCAATAGTGACTCGAGGCGGTATTCAACCAGGCTGTCACCGTCGCTGTCGGCAAAGGTAAACCGATCGTTATCGAGAATAAGGGTTTCACCTTCGGGCAACGCAGGTAGGGGTGCGATACTGAGCGTCGGGATATCTTCGACTTTGAAAAAATCTATGACCAAATTGGCCGTGGATGTTTGCGTGTCATCATCGGTGATGGCGAAGAGCGATAAAATCCCCGTCGAGTCAGCCAACATACGAGCGTCCACGGCATTGATGGTCACCGCGCCACTATTTAGTTCCTGCCGCGTGAATGAGTCGCCGACCGATAGGGGCGTACCATTGCTTTCAATGGTGACTCCCGGCTCGTCTGGCAGGCTCTGTATGACGTATGCAACCACGTTTGCGTTTTCTTCATCCGTGTAGATAAAGGTGCTTGGGGTGAGTGGAACTGTTGTGCCTTCGTTGACGATCAAGGCGTCAGACTGCGCCAACAGGATTGAACTGTCATTGTCGGGAATGAGCTGAATAAACAGAGATTCAGACTCGGAAGACTGTTGATCATCTGACACCGCGTGCAGCGTTAATGAGGCAAAGGTGGTCGCGCTCAAATCGGCGTTGGTCGCATCAATGGCCAGGGCACCACTGGCAATGTCCGATGCCAGTATGTTCTGACCCGCGGTGACCGAATTCCCGTTTAATGTGACAAGCACGTTCGCCGTGGTTGGCAACGTATCGATAACGTAGGCCGTGGCGAGGTTATCCTCTTCATCGGCGTAGCCCAGTGCCAAGGGATCGATTGGAAGAATGGTATTTTCAGTGACCACTATGCTCACCGGGGTCAGAGTCGGTGCATCATTTACTGGTTCTACGCTGATGGTTAGGGCTTGCGTGACGGAACTCTGTCCACCGCTGTTAACGGACACCTCAAAGGCGAGATCTGTAGGCATTCCCTCGGGGTAGTTAGCGTTGGCGGTACTAAATACGACGAGCCCAGCGTCCAATTGGTGATAGGTAAAGGTGCCCTCCGCATTGATGGGGGCGCCATCCACGAGCACTTGCGCGCCAAGCAAATCATCGTTGCTGTTGAGGGTGAAAATAGCAGTCGGGTCTTGCGGAAAATTATAAATCATTTCTGTATCGGTTATATCCCCTACGCTACAATCTGGAACTCCATCATCCTCTAATTCTGAATGATCCAATTGAGCTGTAACTTTAACGGTAGTCGTTCCACATC
>CALFBL010000334.1 GCA_937951695.1 uncultured Granulosicoccaceae bacterium
TTGGCTGGCAGCAGCGCAGTGTTGTTCTCGGTGAATAGGGAAGTATTGCACCAGATGGGTCAGATGGAAGTTCAGGAACATGAGTTCGGGCGCAACGGTAATCCGGTGGATGCCGTGGAGCAGTTTGCCGATTTCAAGAAACACCACGCTCGGCATGGCGTCTGACCAGGGCAAGAGTTCCAATATGGTGGGCCTTGCCGCCATGGCGGCTATTCAGGGGCAATCAATACCCGAGACGGGCACGACGACGTTTCGCCCACCTTTTGTCCCAATCCCCATTGAGACCTATCACGGTCATCACGCTAAGACGCATTGGCGTCCGGTAAAACGTTTACCGCTCGAATTGGAGCACCGCTCACTGCAGGCGGCTTTGGGTGAGTACGGTGGTTGGTTACGACCCGGTTGGTACGGTGATGGCGACGTGATGTCGCGGGTAAATCATGAAGCCCTGACGATACGCAATCGGGCGGGTATTTTTGATGGCTCGCCGTTGGGTAAAATCGAAGTGATGGGTCCGGATGCCGAGGCGTTCCTGGATTTTGTTTTCTACAACACGATCAGCACCTTGAAGGTGGGCAACATTCGCTACGGGTTTATGCTAACCGAAGGCGGTATTGTTATGGACGATGGTGTCGTAGCCCGTATAGGGCCGAACCAGTTTTTGATTAGCTGTTCATCTAGCCACGTTGACAGTGTACGTGGCCACTTGGAGGCTTGGCGTCAGGACGGCAACAACCCGGATAAATTATTCATCCATGATTTAACCCTAAATTTTGCCACCGTGACCGTAACCGGTCCTGAAGCGCGAGCCGTGTTGTCCGCATTGCATTTAGGGATCGATCTATCCACCGATGCATTCCCTCACATGACGTTTAAAGCCGGTCGTTTGGGGGCTGAATGGGTACGCATTTCCCGGGTGAGCTTTACCGGCGAAGCAAGCTATGAAATCAGTATTCGGGCTCGATGCGCGTTAACGTTGTGGCGTGCAGCTATCGATGCTGGCTCTGCGCTAGGGGCTGAGCCCGTGGGCATCGAGGCGATATCGATTTTGCGTGCCGAGAAAGGGTACGTGATTATTGGTAAAGACACCGACGGTGAAACCATGCCGCACGACTTAGGGTTTGACATACCGCGCACGCGAAAACGCGTAGCGTTTATTGGTGATCGTAGTTTGCATACTGACAAGGCGAACTCGAGTCAACGCAAATCTCTGGTGGGATTACTGGCGTGCGCAGGAGAGGCGGCGTTTGAGACCGGTGCTCATGTCATTTCCAGCGATGAAGACAAACGCTCGATCGGCTACGTTACCTCCAGTTACGACAGTCCGTATTTGGGGCACCCAATAGCGTTGGCCATGATGGAAGGAGGTGCCACTTTGTTCGGGACAACGGTGCAAGTCTGGCATCGAAATGAGTCTCGCCAAGCCTCGGTTTGCTCGCCGTGTTTCTACGATCCGGATGGGGAGCGTCTGTATGCGTAACGACAACCATAAGTGGCCACCGGTTAAGCCACTGCATGAGTTTTCAACGGAAGCGCTTGAATTGGGAGAGGTGTTACTGACGCCGATCGAGCTGAAATCGCAAACACTGATATCGGGACCGAAAGTGTTAGCTCAGATGGACGCTCCCCTCATCGGTTGGCCCGATATCGTGGTGGCGAATCGCTACACGCTGTGTTTACGACGCGATCGCATCGTGTGTGTTGATACGGTCGTGTCAAGCCAGCCTGCGTTACTTGATTCGTTAAAATATACGATACAGGAACCATTCTCGGGATGGGATGAAACCCTTGAGCAGGCAATATCGGACGTTAGCGACACCTATTCTGTGTTTGATCTTTCCGGTGCCAACATCTTGGATGTATTGCAGCACGGTGCTGAATTGTCCACGCAAACGCCATCGCGAAGTGTGTTGCGATTGTTGTTTGGATTCGAAGTGATGCTCTATCGAGTAAACCAACCCGGTTGTGTTCGTGTCCATATCCCCACGCCACGGCTGTTCAGTCTTATCGAGCATCTGCAAGATGCGGCTTTGTCTTCCCGGCGGATAAAGCGCCTTCACCCGTAATACACTGCAGCGATGAAAATAAATAAATGGGTGGTGGTGCTTGCTCTGGCGCTAGTGCTTGCTTTGGCGTCACTGCTGATGCAATCGCCGGCCAGTGAGTGGTCAACAGCCCAACGCTTCGGTGCTCGGTTGCAATCGGCATCCATCCCTGAACTGTTGCTTTTTATCCTGATTGGCATTGCCGCCACCGCCGTTGGGCTCCCAAGGCAATTGTTTGCGTTTATCTCAGGATTTGCTTTCGGCGTGATACCGGGCGTGACCATATCGCTTGTTATGGCGATCTGCGGCTGTGCGATTTCGTTCAAGTTTTCAAGACGTTTTATTCGCGGCAGGTTTATGCGCCGTCACCGACGTTTGATTGACGGTCTGGATGCGCTGACAGAAAACGATGCGTTCTGGAAAATTGTGATGTTGCGTTTGCAGCCGCTAGGCACTAATTTACTGACCAATTTGGCCGCTGGAGTGAGCGCGCTTCCAGCGCGCGCGTTTCTAACCGCTTCCGCCCTAGGTTACATCCCACAAATGGTGGTATTCGCTTTATTAGGTTCAGGAGCGCGACTGGGCTCCACTACGCAGTTAACTATTAGTCTCTTTATGTTGTTTATTTCGTTGTTAATCGGTTTGTGGTTATTAGTTCGAAGCCGCGTAAGACGGGCGTCTGCGGAGTAAAACACCGCTTTATGCAATGGATGTGGATAGCGTAGAGGGCATTTGTTGTACATCACGTGCGAATTCCCTGTCTATACTCAGATTCACCGGAAACGAAAAAAACGGACTTAGTTTTCGGTGGATCTCCTCCAAGTGGTGACTTGAGCAGGATGCAACGATTGCCATGGACGGCAACTCTTTTTTGTGTTAATCCCGCTAACCTCGTCTATAACTCTTGTTTGAACAACAAACTGAATGTTTGAACAACAACCGTAATGTCAGTGTGTATAAGGCTCATCACGTGCTGAGCCCTCATGCCATCGACGGACCAAATAGAGCGTTCTTTAATTAAGAACCAAATGTGGGAATGTGAAATCAATGGTGCCGGACTCAAAAAAACTCGCAAAAATCAACAATCCGATAGGGGTGAGCCTTGGATCCTGCTTGTGCATGGGACTGGTGGTCAATGTACTCGCCATAAAACCCGCATCGGCTGAATTTAGATTCGCGCCTTATGCTGCGATCAACGGCGCCGTCAGCAGAGTCGATCCAGACGCTGGGTCCTCGGGCTTAGACGTCGAAGATTCTTCCGATTTCGGTTTTGGCGTCCGGCTTGGAGCTGACCTATTCGATCGCTTTTCAATCGAAGCGGGCTTCACCGACCTGGGTTCTGCTACGTTGGATGGTCCGGCGATTGGTGAAGAAGATATCGATTACTCAGCAATCGGGGTGAGTGCGCTCTACCATGTATTGGGCGATGCCCAAGACATCGCTGACCGCAACGGCCTATGGGCCTATTTACGGCTTGGGGTGAATCAAATTGACAACGACAGTAATCTGGAGCTGGAAGACGAGGACAATGTGGCCGTTTGGGCGGGTGCCGGTGTTGAGTACTCGGTAACCTCGCAGCTCGCCGTGCGGGCTGAAATTGCCACCTTTGATGGGGATGCGCAAGCGGTGTCGGCCGGCCTAGTGTATCGCCCCTTTAATTCTCGATCCAAAGGCGGCGTTCAGCAACCGACAATTTCTCGCCCACCGGTACAGGCCCCCGCGCCATCAAGGCAACCGGGCGAGACCCCTGAGCCGTTGGCAGAACCACGTCGATTGCCGGTTCCTACAGCTCCCGCGCCGTCGATTGAACCCAGAGGGCCCATCGCGAGTTCGGGTTGCGAAACACCGGTCTTTAATGAACCGGTGAATCAAAATGGCTGTGCGCAGTTATCCGGGGTTCAGAGCGGTTTGCAGTTCGTCGCTGAAACCGCCCAGCTGACGCAGGACTCGACTCTCTCGATTGCTAATTTGGCCGCCGCACTGCAAGCCGCGCCCCAGTTACGGGTTGAAATTCGCGCCCACGCATCGGCTAACGGCGGCCCGGCTGCGGCTCAAGAGGTGTCCCGACAGCGCGTTCTTGTGGTGGCACGGGCGCTGGTGGCCGCGGGCGTTGCAATCGATCGGCTGGGTGCTCGTGCGTTTGGTAGCGAGCAACCGAGGGTGAGGCAGGGCGCGCTATCCGGGCAATTCTTGCCGGATAGGATCGAATTCGTCGTTCAACCCTAGAAAATCTTGAGAAAGTGCTCCTGGCGGTGCGAAATTTGCACCGCGGTGTTCAGGGAATTAGGATTACTGGACATTCAGGACCATGGTTGGATCTGGCTTAACCTCAAGAATTCGCCGACTACGGCGGATGGTACGACCGATTACGTGTGCCAGCACCAGCATGCTTGGAGTACTGTTGCTTGGTGGCTGTGCCACGCTGGGGACTATCGGTGACCGAACGGTTGCGGCGGCCTCATCTGTGTTTACCACGTCGCAAGCGCTGCAGTTTAAATCGCGCGTTTACGCCGGAGGTGGGGCCGGCGCGACGCGTCTTAGCCCGGACACCTCCGGTACACGCTTTAGCGTATCAGACACTCAAGGCGCCGCAACGCAGCTGCGCTTGGGTGTCGACGTCAACTCATTGCTGTCGTTAGAGGCGGACACCTCGGTGCTGGGTGAGGCCTCGGTACGAGAGGTCAACGCCGACGTAAGCTTTACCTCGTTAACGGCAAGCACGTTGTTCTACGTGTTGGGAGACCCTAGTAATCGGGCGCGAAGAATTGGCTGGCAAGGGTACGGGCGGCTGGGCGTCTCACTGGTACAAAAGTCGTCTGTGGTGGCGCCTTTCGATGAGCACAATACCAATTTGTTATTGGGTTTTGGCGCAGAATACGGGTTTAGAAATGGTTTCGGATTACGCGGTGAAGTGACCCGATTCAATAGCGATGCCACCTTTTTGGGGTTAGGAATCGTGTATCGATTTGGTCTATCAGCGCGTCAATTTGGGTCGGCTGTTGCCATTGTGACAAAAGAGGCAATTCCAACGGATTCGCCTGAACCGTCATTAAACGCAGCGTTTCCGGATTACGCGAAAGCGCCAGGGCATGTATCGCTAAAACGTGAGGGCCCTAACGCGGCGCTTTGGTCGCAACCGAAAGTTTCTGCTGATGCCGACCGCGATGGTGTTGCCAATGAAGACGATATTTGCTCTAAAACTGCTCGTAACACCGCGGTGGCTGAAAACGGCTGCGGGCTGTTTGACACGGTACTGACATAAAGTGTCGTTTAAGTCCGGCACATCCTGGTTGACGCCCGCTGCGTGTCGTGAAATTGACGCAGTTGTCAGTGTTTTGCTGGCCTTTCCCGAAGCGCGCATCGAAGTGCAAGCCCACGCAGACAATCGAGGGCCAGAAGAAATCAACAACATCGTATCCACAGCAAGAGCTGATGCTGTTGTGGATTACATGATCAAACAAGGCGCAGGTGGTCAACAACTGGTGGCGAAAGGCTACGGTGAATCCAAGCCCATTGCGACCAACAATACCGAAGAAGGTCGTCGAGCGAATCGCCGGATTCAACTCGTGACCATACCCAGCCTGACGCCGGCGGTTCGGGTATCGCGCTTGGGGTTGGGCGGGCCGATGCCGGCGATAAAATTTAAGTCAGGCACCACCGAGCTGGTGAGCTCAGCAGAAGCTGCGTTGGGTGAGCTCAGCGACCAATTGCGTGCTCATCCGACGATCAAGATTGCGTTACTCGTCTACGTTGATGAACCTTCGGACAGCGTGTCGAACTTGTCGTTAAGTCGCGATCAGGCCAACACGCTGGTGCGTTATCTCGAGGCGCAGGGTGTCGATCGGCACCGCCTAGTGACCGAACCTTACGGAAAGGAGTTGCCACTGGCGCAAACCGTGACGGAGAAAGATAGGGATCGTAATCGCCGGGTGGAAATTCGGGTGTTAAACGAAGGTGTGGGGGAATAGATATGGCTGCGTTCAGGTTGATTTGGACGCACGGCATGATTCAGCTAACCCTGACCTGCGTGAATAAAGAATCGCAGCACGACCGCATAAGGGTCAGAGCCTCCTGGATCCGGCACTTAAATGCTTGCGTTTAACAATAATTGTTTCGGTTTTACCTATATCGATGTGTTTGCTGTAAGAGCGGGTGGCGGCATGTCTATACTATCAGTCCGATCTGAGCTATCGCGCCCGATTTGACTTACGCAGTTCTTGTTTGGTTTCAGAACGCAACTAAAATTTAATGCTTTTTATCTATAGTTTTGCTAGACATCATTGAGTGTACACATCATGAACGTAAGACGAACCGTAGCAAATACAGTTCTTGTGGTATCCAGTTTATCTCTGACGGCGTGTGGTTTTGTCGGCATCGGTGGTTCGCGGTCCGAGGAATTCAAGGGAAGATTTTACGGTGGAGCGGGTGGTCTGGTCAGTCGGCTTGATCCTCGCGTCCGTGGCGTTAGCGAATTCAGCGTAGACGATACCGTCAGTGGCGGCGGCTCGGTGTTGCTCGGTTACGACATCTTGCCAAGATTTTCGATCGAAGCTAATTACTCGATTCTCGGTGATTCTACTTTCAACCCCAGTGGCAGCATCGACTACGACGTTGGCGCTATCAGCGCGCTAATTTACGGCTTCAACGATGCAGGCGATCGAGCCCGTCGGGAAGGTTTCTCGCTGTTTGGCCGGTTAGGTGTTGGTGTGCTCGACAACGATTCTGACAATGTGCCCTTCGATCGTGTGAATGATGCGAATTTTCTGGTGGGCATCGGGGCTGAATACGGGCTAGCCAATGGCTTGGGCTTTCGATTAGAAGCGGTTTCTCACGATGAGGATGTGCAGTACGGACAAGCGGCATTGTTGTATCGATTCGGAAGCAGCGGGCGCAGCCGCTCAACTCCGGTTCGGGCACCGAGTGCGCCGGTCGCTAGCCCGCAACGCTTGCCCGTTTCGAATACCACTGAATCACTGGTTATCACGGAATCATCACCGCTTGATAGCGATCAGGACGGCGTCTTGGATACCAGCGATGATTGCGCGGGAACCCCACTGGGCACCCCAGTCGACTCGACCGGTTGCGCCTATTTCGAAGGGGCTATCGACGGGGTTAATTTCATGTCCGGCTCCGATACGTTAACGCCAGATTCATTGGGCGTACTAAATGATGTGGTAGATGTGTTGAATCAATACCCACAAGCCCGAATATCGATCGGAGCTCACACCGACAGCCAAGGCCCTGGGGACTCGAACCTCGAGCTGTCCAAACGTCGTGCGGTATCGGTGACGCGTTATTTGGTCGAGCAAGGGATAGACGGCTCACGTCTGGCACCGCGCGCTTTTGGTGAAACTGAGCCGCGGGCTTCCAACGACACCAAGGAAGGCCGAGCCGCTAATCGACGGGTGGAATTTATTCTTCTGCAATGAACACCGCAGTTTATTTCATTAGGGCCTGCAGCGTTCTGATTATCGGTTTTACGGGGCTTGCAGGATGTGCTGCCCAGCCCGTGCCGGATAGAGCGAAGGACGATGGATTCATGCCGGTACCGGCAGTAGAAAAATCGGAGCCTGCTATCGAGGAGATAGCGTCGCCGAATCGTGTCGTCGAAAATGACGCTGAGGATGTCAGTGAGGGGTTGTTGATTGAAGAAAGACCGAGGCTGCAATCGGCAACTGTCGTGGAGTCAAACGCGATTGAGCTACCTGAGGTAGAGGTTGTGATTGGCGACAGAGTTGCGGACGTTGATGAACTTTCGATAGCGGCAAACGTTCAGGCGCCCCAATCAGAACCTCAGCAGGTAACCGATACGCAGGTAACTAATAGGGCGGCAGCGCAGGTGGTGGATGAGCCGGTGATCGATGTATCGGCAGAAGGCGAATTGTTGTTTGTAACGGGCACAATTTTACCGATTGGGCCATTGAAGTTTGTACCCGGTAGCGCAACGTTGGATGACACATCGCGCGATGATGTCGAAGAAGTGGTTAATTTATTGCGTGTCAATCCGAAGTTGGAACTCATTGTCGAGGCGCATACAGCTGCGGTGGGGAACGCGGATCTGAATATGTTGTTGGCGCGTCGGCGAGCGCTGTCGGTTATTCGCTTGCTGGTTGACGAGGGCATCGTTGCTACTCGATTGCGGCCCGAGGCGTTTGGCGACACAGCACCAATTGCGAACAACAATGAGATCGATTTGAATGATCGCGTTGAACTTAGAGTGAGGCAGGGCGGTTGACCGCTTTATGTTTGCACACTCAGTGGAACCTTAGAACTGTGTGTCGGTTGGCAGGAGCCATCGTCGAAATAGACACGTTTTTTAACATTAGTTATGACGTCAGGACTGGTTATAACTTCACATACCGATCCTTGATTAGCTGGAACTATCAAAAATGTTTAAACCCAATTTATTGAACGTATTTGTTGCAACTGCGCTAGGTGTTGTTGCGGCTCCGGTGTTGGCTGTGGATACGGGAGATGCGCCGCAGAGCTACGGAGAGGCAACCCACGAAGTCGTAGATGGCCCTCAGCTTGGACAGGTTGCTCCGGACAACAACGATCCTGTGTTCACCCCCTTTGCCGATGGTGACGATCAGTCCGAAGCCCTGGATGATGAAGATGGCGTGTTCGCCTTCCCTGCATTGGTTCAAAACACCAAGGCGTACACGGTAAACGTGTTTTACCAAAATACAACGGGTAGCCCGGCCTACATATCGGGTTGGGTGGATTTTGATGGTAACGGCAGCTTTGAAGCGGATGAATTCACCACAGCCGTTGTAGAACCTTCGACGCAGGGTGAAAACCCTCGTATCAAGTTGGAGTGGACGTCATTATCCGGTGTGGCCACCAATTTCACCGGTACAACGTTTGCACGTTTCCGTATCAGCTCACAGCCCACCGACGGTGACGACGCTGTCGGGTTCATCTTCGATGGCGAAGTTGAAGACTATACACTGCAGGTTGAAGCTGACTTTGACAGTGATGAAATTCCGGACACAGAAGATCTTGACAACGACAACGATGGCATTCCAGATGCGGTTGAGGGCGATATTGATACCGATGGCGATGGCACACCGGATCGATTCGATTTTGATTCAGACGGCGATACCATTCCTGACTTCATTGAAGCGGGTGACACCCCGACGACTCCGGTCGATACCGATCTAG
>CALFBL010000335.1 GCA_937951695.1 uncultured Granulosicoccaceae bacterium
TCCAATGTCAGCTGTCGGCGAGCGGCTCTGCACCAGAGGCCGTGGAGCAGGCGCCACAACTGGCCGAGCCGTCTCAACCTGCACCCCCGCCACAAGCCGTCGAGCCGTTACCTGTGCTTGCGTTTACCAACGATAACTGGCCCGCCATCCTGCGTCGTATAGCCTTAAAAGGCCTGGCGCTGCAGCTGGCGATGCATTGCGCGGTGGCCGGTTGGGAAAATGGTGTGTTGGCCTTGCGTTTATCGAGCCCGGCCCAACATTTGAACAAACGCGCAGCGCTACAGACACTGTCGGCTGCGTTGAGCGGCTATCGCGCGGAACCGGTAAAAGTCCAGATAGAACTCACCAAAGAGAGTTTGGTGACGCCCACAAGGCTAATGGAGCAAGCCGCGCAGCGGGCGCAAAGAGATGCAGAAGAATCAATTCAGAACGATCCGTTACTGGCTGAGTTAGTCAGCCGAGTGGACGGGGAAGTCACCCAAAACAGTGTCCGACCCGTGCGGCCGGACACCACTGAAACTGCCGATAACGGAGAGACCTCATGAAAGGTGCCATGGGCAACTTGATGAAACAAGCGCAGCAGATGCAGGAAGACATGCAGAAAGCGCAAGCCGAAATAGCGTCGATGGAAGTCGAAGGTAAAGCGGGAGGTGGTCTAGTGACGGTGACAATGACCGGATCGCACGAATGCCGCCGAGTGCAGATTGACGATTCGTTGGTGGGCGATGACAAGGACATGCTGGAAGATTTGGTGGCAGCGGCGATCAACGATGCGTCGCAAAAAGTGGCGGCAACCACCAAAGATAAAATGAGCGGACTAACCGCAGGTATGAACTTACCGAACGGCATGAAGTTGCCGTTTTAGGATGAGCAGTGCGCTGCTGGATGAATTGATCGAAGGCTTTCGGTGTCTGCCGGGAGTGGGGCCAAAGTCCGCCCAACGCATGGCGTTGCATCTGTTGCAACGGGATCGAGACGGAGCGAAGCGCCTAGGTGATTTATTGATCCAGTCTATGCAGGCCGTGCACCCCTGCACGCGATGTCGCGTCTTCACCGAAAGCGAACTGTGTCGCTGGTGTGCGGACAGCGCCCGAAATTCAGCGCAGGTGTGCGTGGTGGAAAATCCCGCTGACGTTTTAGCGATCGATAAAGCGGCTGATTATCGTGGGCGGTTTTTTCTGTTGCTAGGGCACCTATCGCCGTTGGATGGGATTGGCCCAGCGGATCTTGGCATGGATCTACTCGAACAGCAATTGTCGGCTGGCGATATCGATGAGCTGACGCTGGCGGTTAACCCCACGCTTGAAGGTCAGGTAACGTCACGTTACATCATCGATTTGGCCAACAAATACGAGGTTCCGGTGTTGCAAATCGCCCGGGGTGTACCCTTGGGCCGCGAGCTGGAATTTGCTGATAGCACGACCTTGTCGGTGGCGTTTGCCGAACGCACCAAACTGAACTAACTTGCGGCACCCACCGGCTACTTTAGGCGCAGACTACGCCGTCTTTTTCCCAGCGATGAATGTTTACCGGGCCTTCATTGGCCAAACGATCGCGTGCGTCTTCCCACATCTGTCGCCAAGCGTGAGCCGAGGTTAATTCCTGCGCCGGGTTACTGCGACTGCGGGCGATAAAGGACGGGAAGAACGCGCGTCCGGTTGGGTCGCCGGTGACGGTGTAGCGCAGATCAAAGCTCCAGCGGATTTTATCGGAATCGTTACTCAGAGAGCTATGAATAGTGTTGGGGTGAAATAACACGGCTCCGCCTGCGTGCACCGGTAGGGCCTCAGCCTGACTTTCATCGAACGTGTTCGCCGGTATGTGCAGTTGGCCTGAGGCCGGGCAATGGGTCAGCATGTCGTTCTTGTGGCTGCCTGGAATGGCGCGTAAACAGCCGTTGTGTTCGGTGGCGTCGGTGACTGCCATCCAGACGGTTACCATGTTCGACTGATCGGCCTCTTCCAGCGTGACACCGCGATCCTGATGCCAGTCGGTGGCGACAATGTGGGGTCGATTTTCCCGACCGGTGAGTACATTTTCCGGTGGTTTGATGCGCACGTGCTGGATGGGATTGGAGGTCAGTTCTGGGCCTAATAAGCTCTCCACTGCATCCAGTAAATGACGGTTCGTGAGCAGATCGAACACTGCAGGGCCTGCGTGAAATGGGGTGGTCTTGTCGATCGTGCCGGTGGGCAGCGAGATGTCGAGGGGCTGGAAATAGTCCACTCCGAATTGCACCGCTGTCATGATCATTTCACTGAAGTCGCCACAGGCGCTTGCGGCTGGGATGCGCCGTTCTTTTGCCCAGCGTCGGCATAGCGTGCGCAGCCGGTCGGTGTACTCAGCTTTTAGCGGGATGAGTACCTCGTCGGTCGGCACCAGATTCTCGACAACGACGTACCCGTCGCGTTCATAGTCGTCAAGTTGGCTTTGCGATAACATACGAAGTCTCTCCCTTTGGCCCTTGGCAAAATTAACACCACCGCGGACCATAACTTATGCCAGAAAAATTAGCTACCTTTTGAGAAGGATTGGTATAGTGGAGGGCTATGCCCGATTCCTACACTTTGCGTATGACCTTGCTGGGCACTGGCTCCTCCGGTGGTGTGCCACGAATTAGCAACGATTGGGGGGAGTGTGACCCCAAAGAGCCTAGAAACCGGCGTCGGCGCTGCGCCGCCTTGGTTGAGCGAGTGGCTCCCGACGGCGCCAAAACCACCGTTTTAATTGACACTGGCCCCGATTGCCGGGAGCAGTTACTTGCGTCCAATGTGCAGTCGCTTGAGGCGGTTGTGCTGACCCATTCGCACGCAGATCATATCTTCGGGCTGGATGATCTACGCCAACTGGCCATCACCTTGCGCCGCCCGATCGATGTTCATATGGATGCCCATACCGCCAACGTGGTGAAGGCTGGATTCGGCTACTGTTTCGAGCGTGCAGAAGGCTCCAGTTATCCAATATTTTGCGTTGAGCACCGAATTGAAGCGCCAAAGCCTGTGGTGGTGGATGGCCCAGGTGGGCGGGTGGAACTCATTCCGTTCGAAGTCGAGCACGGCGATATCACCGCTCTTGGCTTCCGGATAGAGGATCTGGTGTATGTGCCCGATATGAAGCGTTTATTAAACGCGCACAGCGAACAGACGGTTCGTGGTGCTCAGGTGTTGGTGGTGGACGCCTTGCGTCACACTCCACATCCTAGCCATATGGACTTACAAGAATCTCTGCAGCTTATTGCGCTCGCAGCGCCCGAACGTGCGGTGCTGACCGACTTGTGCCGAGACATGGATTACCGAACTCTGTGTGATGACCTGCCCAGAGGCGTCGAACCGGCCTTCGACGGCATGGTCATAACGCAAAACCACAATACAAATTCCTGATAAAGGCAGATAAAAGCGATGACAGCAGCCAAAATTATTTACACACTCACGGACGAAGCACCAGCTCTTGCCACCTATTCGTTGTTGCCGATTGTGGAAGCCTTCACTCGCGTGGCAGGTGTCAGCGTCGAAACGCGTGACATTTCGCTTGCCGCGCGCATTTTGGCGCTCTTCAGCGACGACTTGCCCGACGATCAGAAACATCCTGATACCCTGGCAGAGCTTGGGAAATTGGCTACAACGCCGGAAGCTAACATCGTTAAGCTGCCCAACATCAGCGCGTCGGTACCGCAATTAAAAGAAACCATTGTCGAGTTGCAGGCGGCGGGTTACGCTATTCCCGATTTTCCTGATGAGCCAAAAACCGATGCCGAGCGCAACGTACGCTCACGCTATGATCGTGTAAAAGGCAGTGCGGTCAATCCGGTGCTTCGCGAAGGTAATTCGGATCGTCGTGCGCCACCAGCGGTTAAAAACTACGCCCGACAAAATCCGCATTCGATGGGTACGTGGTCCGCCGATTCAAAATCGCATGTCGCGACCATGGGTGAAGGGGATTTCTTTTCCAATGAAAAGTCCGTCACCCTAGCCTCTGATGACGTGCTAGCGATCACGTTGCATACCAAAGACGGTAGCGCTACAGAATTAAAGAAGGGCGTATCAGTGTTAGCGGGTGAAGTGGTGGACGCAACGTATATGAATGTGGCTGCCATGGAAAAGTTTTTAAAAGTGCAAGTAGCCGACGCAAAAGCCAAGGATGTGTTGTTCTCCTTGCACATGAAAGCCACCATGATGAAAGTGGCGGATCCGATTCTGTTCGGTCGGGCGGTGAAGGTGTTTTTCGCAGAGTTGTTCGATAAGCACGGCGGGGTATTAGAGTCGGTGGGTGCGAACCCGAACAACGGTTTTGCGCAAATTCTGACGTCGATCGGTAAGTTAGCGCAGGATCAACAAGCGGCTGTTAAGGCCACCGTGGATACGTGTTACGCGAACGGTCCATCGATTGCGATGGTGAATTCGGACAAAGGCATTACCAATTTGCACGTACCCAGTGATGTCATCATCGACGCATCCATGCCGGCGATGATTCGTTCATCCGGACAGATGTGGGACCACGACGGTGCGCTGCAAGATGTAAAAGCGGTTATTCCCGACAGCAGTTACGCTAGCGTTTACCAGGAAACCATCGACTTTTGTAAGGAGCACGGCGCGTTTGATCCAGCCACGATGGGCACCGTGCCCAACGTGGGTTTAATGGCACAAAAAGCGGAAGAATACGGCTCGCACGATAAGACCTTTGAAATCCCAAGCGCGGGAACGGTGAAGGTGACTAACGCTGCCGGTGATTGCCTGTTGGAGCATGATGTAGAGGCCGGCGATGTATGGCGCATGTGCACCGTAAAGGATGCGCCGATCCAGGATTGGGTAAAGCTTGCTGTGGCACGTGCCCGTGCAACCGGATGGCCTGCGATTTTCTGGCTGGATGAAAAGCGTGCGCACGATGCGCAGTTGATCGCAAAAGTGATTGCCTACCTCGACGGGCTGAACACCGATGGGCTGGAGATTCAGATCCTGAACCCGGCTGAAGCGACGCGTGAAACGTTAAAGCGATGCAAAGCGGGTGAGAACACGATTTCAGTCACCGGTAATGTCCTACGCGATTACCTCACCGATTTGTTTCCGATACTGGAGCTTGGCACCAGTGCCAAGATGCTCTCCATCGTACCGTTGATGCAAGGCGGCGGATTATTTGAAACGGGCGCGGGCGGCTCAGCACCGAAACACGTACAGCAATTGCTGGAAGAGAACCACCTTCGTTGGGATTCGTTGGGTGAATTTTTGGCCATCGCCGTATCACTGGAACACCTTGGCGAAGTGAACGACAATGCGCGCGCGAAAATGCTCGCAAAGACGCTCGACAAAGCCACGGAAACTCTGCTGTTAAACAGTAAATCGCCCTCACGCAAGGTCAATGAGCTCGACAATCGCGGCAGTCATTTTTATCTCGCGTTGTATTGGGCGCAAGAGCTGGCTGAGCAAACCGAAGACGCTGATCTGGCGAAGCTGTTTGCGCCTTTGGCAAAAACGCTGTCCGAGCAGGAAACCAAGATCGTTGACGAATTAAATGCAGCGCAGGGCAACGCGGTCGACATCGGCGGTTACTACTGGGTCGATAAAGATCTCACCGCAGCGGTAATGCGTCCGAGTGAGACATTGAACGCTGCGATCGCAACGTTGTAAGCGGCGACAATCGACATCGCGACGATGGGGCCGCGATGTCGAATAGCCCGTTAACGGTAATGCGGCTGTTGAAAGAGCAGCGGCCCGACCTCGCAGAGCACGTGTCTAAATTTTGAACACGTGCTCCCGGTAGTAGACGAGTTCGGCAATGGATTCGCGAATGTCATCGAGTGCCAGATGCGTGCTGGACTTGCTAAATCCCTTCATGACTGCCGCATCCCACCGCCTAGCTAGCTCTTTAATACTGCTGACATCGATGTTGCGATAGTGGAAGTAAGCTTCCAGAGTCGGCATATGCCGCACCATAAAACGTCGATCCTGGCAGATACTGTTGCCGCACATCGGGGACTTACCGCGCGGCACCCAGTTTTCAAGAAACTTGATGGTCTCATCGCAGGCACGCTCCAGCGTGTAGTCACTGGCGCGTACACGATCCACTAAGCCGGAGGCTGTGTGGTGCGTGGTGTTCCAGTCATCCATCCCGGCAAGGCGCTCGTCGCTTTGATGGATCGCAATCACTGGCCCCTCAGCAAGGATGCTCAACTGTGCATCGGTGACGATGGTGGCGATTTCGATGACGGTATCGGTGTCGGGCTCCAGCCCGGTCAT
>CALFBL010000336.1 GCA_937951695.1 uncultured Granulosicoccaceae bacterium
GGGCGAACCTTATAAACACCCCAAGCAGCAGCGTCGATACGAATCTCATCTCAACCCGATACGAGGCGTTCGATCTGAGCGTCATCGGCGCGCCGCTCAAGCGCGCTCCGGGGGATGTCACCAGTTATCGACGCGCGTTAAACACCGGCTGCCGAGCCATCCACGCCGTGTTTGAAACGGGCGCACCTGCAGGCGATCTACTGGCCCTGCAAACCGCTCTTACCGATCACATTCTAACCACGTGGTGGTATCACAGCGCGCTGTCCAGTTCCGACTACGCTTTGGTGGCGGTGGGCGGCTATGGCCGCGGTGAATTGCATCCCTGCTCAGACATCGACATCTGCGTGCTGATCAAGGACCGATCGACAGTTGAAGCCGACGACACCCTAGCGGGCTGGATCACCAGCCTGTGGGATCTGGGCCTGGATCTCGGTAGCAGCGTTCGCACCATCGACGAATGTGAGACCCAAGCCGCCGCTGACCTAACGGTCATCACGACCTTGATGGAAAGTCGGTTGCTGTGCGGCAGTGCAGCGCTGTACGAGGCCATGCAGCAGGCGATTTCGGTGGACAACATTTGGCCGCCACAAGCGTTCTTTGACGCCAAGATGCAGGAACAGGAAGCCCGACGGGAACGCTACCTCACCAACGCGTATTTGCTCGAACCGAACGTTAAGGAAAGCACCGGAGGCTTGCGCGACATCCAGATGATTTCCTGGGTGTGTCAACGTCAGTTCGGCACCAATGATCTGCGCGACTTGGTGTCTCACGAACTGCTCACCGCAGAAGAATTTTCTTTATTGTGGGACGGGATGGAGTTACTGTCACGGGTGCGATATCTGTTGCACCACACCACAGGCCGGCGCGAAGATCGCTTGTTGTTCGACTACCAGCGCGAGATTGCCGTCGCCTTTGGCTTTGTGGACGAAGGCACCAACCAATGCATCGAAGAGTTGATGCAGCGTTACTACCGTACGGTGATGCAACTACAACGCTTGAACGACATCCTGTTGCAGGGCATTGGCGGCGTTATCTCGGGTATCACTCAGGCAGCTCCAATCGAGGTGGTAAACCGTCGTTTTCAAGTGCGCAACGGCTACCTTGAAGTCATTCATGAGAACGTGTTTAAAAATCACCCCCCCGCCCTGTTGGAAATTTTTACGGTGTTCAGCAACACCTCTAGTGCGAAGAAAATACGCTCTAACACCATCCGCCTGATTCGATCGAACCTACACCTTATCAACGACAGCTTTCGGCAAGACCCGGTTGTGCGGGCGATGTTTTTAAACATGTTTTCCAATCCCAATAAGCTGACCCGCAAAATTCGAATGATGAATCGATACGGAGTCCTGGCAGCCTATATCCCGGCCTTCGATGAAATCGTTGGTCGCATGCAATACGATCTATTTCACGTTTATACGGTGGATGAACACACCACACGGGTAATTCGAAACGCACGCCGTTTTGCCATCAAACGCCACGACCAGGAATTACCGCATTGTTCTCACGTGATGACCCAGATCGATAAACCTGAACTGCTCTATCTGATCGCTCTGTTTCACGACATCGCTAAAGGACGAGGAGGTGATCACAGCGAACTGGGAGCCGTCGATATGCGTGACTTCGCCATCGAACACGAGTTGCTGGATGCTGATGTCGATTTGTGCGAGTGGGTGGTGCGAAACCATCTGTTGATGTCGACCACGGCGCAGCGCAAAGACATCACCGACCCTTCCGTGCAACTCGACTTTGCACGCGCCGTCGATAGCACCCGGCGACTACATTATCTATACTTACTGACGGTGGCTGACATACGCGCAACCAACCCCGAACTGTGGAATTCGTTCAAGCAAACGTTGTTGCAATCGCTGTATACCACGTGCAGTAAGATCCTCAAGCGCGGCTTACAACAAGCTCTGGACAACGCGGCAGTGATTAACGCACGACAAAGTCACGCACTGGCCTTGCTCGATGCCAACGGTATTGAACGCACGGCTGTGCACGGTTTATGGGATTGTGTACCCAGTGATTACTTTCGGCAATACCAATCAATTGAGATTGCTCGACAAACCGAAACCATCCTGTCCCATATCAGTGGCCCGGAACCACAAACAGAACCTTTGGTATCGACTCGCCATTCGGTTTCGCGCGGGGCCACCGAAATTCTGATCTACACACCCGATGTACCGACGCTGTTCGCTGAAATCACCCACGCGCTGGAAGATCTTCGGCTTGATGTCATGTTTGCCAACCTCACCACTTCTACCAATGGACAAGCCCTTGACACCTTCTATGTCTTGGAATCTGATGGCTCGTTAATTGACACCGGGGAACGGGAGTCTGAAGTCAAACAGTTCATCGTCACCCGACTGAAAAACCCCCACACCATGACCGATATCACCACCGGATTGATACCGCGTAACGCACGCCATTTTGACATCGAAGTGACCGTTAATTTCGATCACGACACCCCACCGTTTGGCACCGACATCTACATCTCGGCTGCTGACAGACCCGGCATTCTCGGCACCATTGCGCGCGTCTTTATGGAACAAAAACTGTCGGTGCACGGCGCAAAAGTGTTAACTCTGGGCGAACGGATCGAAGACGTATTCACCGTATGCACCGAGAACGGTGGTTCGCTGCTAGACCTCCAAGCGCAACAGGCCATTACCCAGAAACTCAACGATGAACTGTAATCGCTCCAATACACTTGGGACCAAATCCATGCCCACCCTCGATAACAGCACCGTAGCCCTCACCCGAGCTCTAGTGCAGCGCCCCTCGGTCACACCGAACGATCACGGCTGCCAGCAGCTCATCGCCGACAGACTGGTTAGAGCCGGTTTTCGTATCGAACATCTACCCGCAGGGGAGGTGCAAAATTTGTGGGCGCGTTACGGCGATTCTGAGCCCTTGTTTGTGTTTGCCGGTCACACCGATGTCGTGCCTACAGGCGATGAATCCGAGTGGCGCGTGCCACCATTTAGTGCGCAAATTATTGACAACAAAATGTACGGACGTGGTACCTCTGACATGAAAGGCGGGGTGGCCGCAATGATCACGGCTGCTGAGCGCTTTATCGCATCCCACCCACACTTCAACGGTTCGATTGGTTTTCTGATCACCAGTGACGAAGAAGGACCTGCCATCGATGGCACTCGCCATGTGATTGATACGCTTCGAGCGCGTGGTGAAAAAATTCATCAATGCATCGTCGGCGAGCCGAGCAGCAGCGATCGCCTCGGCGACGTGATTCGCCACGGGCGGCGCGGCTCGCTCGGCGCTCGCCTAGTGGTTAGAGGGGTGCAAGGCCATGTGGCTTATCCGCATCTGGCACACAACCCCGTGCACGAGGTAGCACCGTTTTTAACCGAACTGGTTGCGATCGAATGGGATCAAGGCAACGCCTACTTCCCACCCACGACCCTACAGGTGTCCAACCTGCACGCCGGTACCG
>CALFBL010000337.1 GCA_937951695.1 uncultured Granulosicoccaceae bacterium
ATATTGCAACGGCAGGGCATTGTCATGAGCCAAAAGAAGCTGAGAAGGTTTTATCGCGAAGAGAAGCTTCAGGTGCGTAAACGTGGCGGTAGAAAGCGTGCGTTGGGTACACGCAAACCAATGTTACTGCCTTCGAGAATCGACACAGCACCTATCGCCGGTGATGCCTTGGATGAAACTACCGAGTTCAGTGACGAGGGCCTGGAGTCTTTGGCCGCGGCTCTCAGTGACAATAGCGAAGACGATTTTCTTAAGGCCATATTTGCAGCCGATGACGAGGATGAGGGTGAGTTACCCGCGTCCGCGTCCGCGTCCGACCTCGCCTCAACCGCTATACCCGGCAACGGGCTGAGCGACGCCAGCCGAGACCCTGCCAACTCAGCCAAGTACGAACCGCTCTCAGAGGATACGCTGAATAAGCTGCTTGAGCAGACCCAGCAGCTCGCGACGACATTATCGGCCGAGCTGGAGTCGGGCCGAGATCGATTGCTGGAATTGCACTCGAACCGACCCGAGCGAATCCAGGAACACCTCGACGCCCTCGCCCGGGCCGATCGCGATGTTACCTTGCCAAATTTCATGTCGGCGGTATTCGATCGATTCGGTGTTGACGTCGAAGAACAAGGACAGTGGTGGATCGTGCGCCCGGGGGATCATATGCAGGTTGAGCAATTCCCCCACCTACCCGCTGACGGGCTATCGTTAACCTTTGAGCGCGAGTTGGCCGTACAGCGCGAGGATTTTGTCTACCTAAGCTGGGATCACCCCATGGTCAGAGACGCGATGGATCTGATTCTTAACGAGGGGTTTGGGCAAGGCGACGCACAGGTGATCACCACCAAAGAATTACGCCAGGGCCTGACGTTGGTGGAAGCTGTGTTTACTGTGCAATGCACGGCACCTGCTGAGCTTCGAACCGAACGCTACTTGCGCAGCAGCACCAGAACGGTTCATATCGGGATTGACGGTAACGACTACTCTGACATCATGGCCGTAGTGGATGTGGAATCGCATCGACGTCACTTTGATCGCAACAAACTCAAACAAGTAGTACTGAGCAACAAAGAGCCCATTGGTGTCATGATCGATCAGGCCTGTGCTATTGCCGATGCTGAATTACCCGAGTTACTCGCCGAAGCCAATCAGGCACTGGACGATGAATTCGCCGAAGACATCGATCGTTTGACTGCTCTGGCCAAGGTGAACCCCTTGGTGAAAGACGAGCACATCACTGAACTGGAAACCCGGCGCGAGGCGATTCGGGATGCCATCAGCGGCGCTGTCATTCATCCGGTATCTGTTAGAGTTCTGTTCAACCAATAGGCACACGCCTTTTAGAAGTACGACTCGGCAACTCACTATGATTATTGCGTCCTTTAACGTCAATAGCGTCCGCTTACGGCTGCATCAAATTCAGGCGCTGGTTGATTCGATTAACCCGGACGTAATCGGTTTGCAGGAAACCAAAGTTCAGGATCATGAGTTCCCGGTAGAGGCTTTGCGCGAGATGGGATTTTACGCAGAATTTCAAGGACAAAAAACCCACTACGGCGTTGCCTTGTTATCAAAGACGCCGATCGACAATCCGCGCAAAGGTTTTGCGGGGGACACCGATGAGGCACAAACCCGTTTTATCGCGGGCACTGTCCTATCCCCAAAGGGTAATGAGGTATCTGTTCTGAATGGCTATTTCCCTCAAGGAGAAAGCCGAGTGCATGAAACAAAATTTCCTGCCAAGGAAAAGTTTTACCACGATCTGAACGCCCACTTGCAGGCCCATCATTCAGCCGATGATGCACTGGCGGTGATTGGAGATTTCAACATCGCCCCGAACGACAACGATCTTGGGATTGGCCCGGATAACGTCAAGCGCTGGCTGCGTGATGGCAAGGCGAGTTTTTTGCCCGAGGAACGACAATGGTTTCAAACTTTGTGCGCTTGGGGTTTACACGACAACTGGCGTCAACAACATCCAGATAATAACGAATGGTTCAGCTGGTTCGACTACCGCAGCAAAGGCTTCGACAAAGAACCCAAACGCGGTTTACGCATCGATCACATCCTTACCACGTCCACCCTATCGAGCAAGCTTACCGGTTGCGGTATAGATTACACCATCCGAGCCATGGATAAGCCGTCGGATCATTGTCCGGTCTGGTCCGAATTTGATTTTTAGCGCGCTTTTGCGCAAAGGGCATCACGCCAGTACGTTTCGCCTGCGCGATTAACTGCAAGCGCCAAACCGATCACACCGACGTTCCCGGTGTCAGATGTAATCGGTTATAGCGCGGCGGCCTAGCTTACTTTGGCAAGTTGCCTTGTACGCCTTCGACGTAGTAGTCCATTCCCAACAACGCACCGTCATCCAACGATTCGCCTTCTGCTACAACAATCTCACCGTTCTGGTTTTTGATCGGTCCTGCAAACGGATTCACCGTGCCAGAGGCGATGCCCTCACGGATCAGTTCAGCTGCGGCTTTGACGTCGTCGGGAACCTTCGGACCATAATCCGCCATGGCGACCATGCCAGAGTTCAGACCTTTCCAGGTATCTATCGATTCCCAGTTGCCATCCATCACCGCTTGCGTGCGTTCGATGTAGTAGGGGTCCCAGTCATCGATAATAGCCGTTAACTGGGCGTTTGGAGCGAACGCCGCCATATCCGAAGCCTGCCCAAACGCTACCACTTCTCGCTCCTCGGCGACTTGCAAGGGCGCTGGGGAATCGGTGTGCTGAGTGATTATGTCAACACCTTGATCGATCAATGTTTTAGCCGCGTCGGCTTCTTTGCCTGGGTCGTACCAGGAATTAACCCAGATCACCTTCACTTCAGCATCCGGATTCACTTTTCGCATCGCAATGGTAAAAGCGTTAATGCCACGCACCACTTCCGGGATCGGAAACGAGGCGATGTAGCCGATGGTATTGGATGTGGTCATCATGCCAGCCATGGTTCCGAGTATGGCGCGCCCTTCGTAGAATCGTGCGGAATAAGTCGAAACGTTATCGTCTCGCTTGTAACCGGTGGCATGTTCAAACTTAACGTCCGGGAACTGCTTCGCGACTTTCAACGTGGGATTCATGTAACCGAATGAGGTGGTGAATATCAAATCGTGACCGCTGCTGGCGAGCTTACGTATTACACGCTCGGCATCGGCGCCTTCCGGCACACTTTCTACAAATGTGGTTTCAACCTTGTCACCGAATTTATCTTCAATCGCCTGACGACCCACGTCGTGACGGTAGGTCCAGCCATGATCGCCGACCGGGCCGACGTAAACAAAGCCGACTTTTAACGGATCATCCTGAGACAAGGCCACACCTGACAGGACAAAAGCCGATGCCGCAGCCATAGCAAGCAGCGTGCGTCGGGTGGTTGATATAAGGGACACTCCAGACATCGATCAGCACTCCATATTTACTTGAAAATTGTGGGCTCAGCGAATAACCAAAACCTCTCGGTTACAACCTGAGCGTGTGTAGCTTCCTGCCGTCGAGCCTCCACGCTCATGCGGTGGATCCAGTCTATGTTGTCGGATGAAACGCCTCCCCGATCGCCGCTGGCGCATTGCGTCTGACCCGCCCCTGATTTGAGGAAATCAGGACCAACACAACAATCGTCGTGAGGTAGGGTAGCATCGACATCAGCTGTGAGGGCACATTGATCCCCATTCCCTGACCGTGTAGCTGCAAAATTGTTATTCCGCCGAATAGATAGGCCCCGAACAACACCCAACCCGGCTGCCACACAGCGAAAACAACCAGCGCCAAGGCAATCCAGCCCCGACCGGCGGTCATGTTTTCGACCCACATTGGTGCATAGGCCATCGATAGATAAGAACCTGCCAAACCCGAGCAAGCACCCCCAAACAGGGTTGCCAGATAGCGCACTCGAATGACCGAATACCCTAACGCGTGCGCTGCGTCGTGAGAATCTCCGACAGCACGCAGAATCAGCCCACCACGACTGCGGTCAATGAACAGCGCAACCGCCGGCACCAGTACCCAGGACACATACACCAGAGCATCGTGTTGAAACAACAACAAACCCACGCTGGGTAACTCGGACAGCAC